>CAMNIW010000014.1 GCA_946540675.1 uncultured Clostridia bacterium
GAACGATGTTTTTAAAAAAATATTTCATCTGATATTTATTATACAATCTGAGTCAACAATAGTTGTTTATCGTGTCAAATATAGTTGACACTCAAGGGCATAACGAAACCCGGGATTGCTCCCGGGCCGCGTCTTAAAAAACTATGATGAATATTTCACCTCGGAGATTAACAAACCATGATTGAATTAGGCGATTCGCGAGTGTATCAAATTCCTGAAATTTGTAGTCATCTTCTGTAAAATGTACCGTCCCGGCCATGAGAAGATTATAGTTAGAGTCACATATTGTGATGTTTGCCATGTTGAGGCTAAAGCCTCCGAAGAAATCCCTGATTGTCATTTTTCGTTTTCCTTTCCTTTTTCAATTTGTTCTGACTGTCTGCCAGGCATCTTTCAGCGTCTATATAATACCATACTTTATTAGAAATTGCAACAAAATTTTACATATTTTCTAATAAAGTTTGTTGTTTTTTGGCGCGTCCCGTGCTATACTATTTCTCGAAAGGGGGGCTGTATATGCCTGATAAAATATTGCGATTCAAGAGACAAGAAATAACACCCGCTTTTATTAAACAGCACTGCCGGGAAGTGGCCGAGTATTACGCAATTATAGATGAGCGATACGGGGCCGGGTGGTACGATATCCCGATTAAAGAGAGACTGGAGATCGAAATTGAAATCAGAAAGGAAGCAAAGCGAAGATGTCAGTAAATCTCCCAACGAAAGATAATTATCTGAATTTTTACCGGGTTTTTGATTTTGTAATGAACCACCCGGATCAGATCGAGCCCATGAGCCGGCGCCCGTGGAGATCATCGATCACGGCCCGACGCATCGAGGCCACAAAATACGAGTATTATTGTTTTCGGTCAAATGGTGATCTGCCGGAACTCCTCGACTTGTTTTTGACCCGCGTCGTCGGAAACAAAAGAAAATCGATTGTTAAATCGGTCCGTCATTCGATCCGTTGCGGTTATGTCCACCCCGACGCGTTTGTTCTTCTGCCGATCTCCGGCCAGTGGGGGGCAGGTATCGCAGTGGTAGAGGGAAATCACTATTCAAGTGTAAAAGTTACGACCTATTATTTATACAATAGAAAGGAGCTCTATCAATGGCGCGCGTAAAACCGCTCTTCTCGAATTTGGAGTTGTTGGCAGTTCCCCGGACCGAAGGAGTTATGGCTGAAATAAACCAGAAAGGACAAAACGCTGTTCGGGCGAATTATACGGTTCTCCGAGATATCGCGCAGAAACGACTAAAACGCGCGCAGGCGGCCGGGTACATGACGGACCGGGAACCGTTCGCAAAACTCGCGGATATAAAGGATAAACGCGACCTCGCGGCCGAGTATGCGAATATCAGCCGGTTCCTACTTTCGCCTATCAGTACAGCCGAGGGACGCGAGAAACGCAATGAGAAAGCCGTTGCCCGTTTGAACGCGCGCGGAATTGATTTCGTGAATAAACAGAACGTTGCAGATTTTGGTAAATTCATGGGAGTTATGCGGGAAATATACTCTCAAGAACAGCCAGGCGGGGCGAAAGCCCTATATATTGACAGCGACGACCTCGCGGATTATTACTCAGCAATGAGAGAAAGTACGCGCGGAAAAATCCGGGACCTTTACAATGAGAGGGATAAACTCGGTAAGGACGCGGCCGGCCGTAACAATCCCGAACTCGACCCGGAAACAAAACGCGCCCGGGATAGCGTAAAACGCGCTTTTGAGAAATGGAAGAAGAAAAGAAGATGAGGCGAGAAAATGGTTTATCTGCCTTTACCATTAGAAAATTATTGCACTGCTGCAGAATTCCAGCCCGATATCCTGTTAAACTACCCCGTTATCAAACGGAAAAAATCGAAAAATGGGAAAAAGCCCGATATCATAGATTGCGTGTGCGCTTTCGATATTGAGACAACGAACCTCGACGATATCGAGCAGAGCGTGATGTATATATGGCAATTCCAGATCGGGAACGAGTTAACGGTTTTCGGCCGAACGTGGCAAGAATTTAAAGACGTACTTTTTAAGATCGGGCGCCTGTTATCAAAATATGATGATCGTTGTGTCGTGATATACGTGCATAATTTATCCTTTGAATTTACGTTTTTAGCCGGCATCTATGAATTCAAGAAAGAGGAAGTGTTTGCCGTTCGTCGTCGTAAAGTGTTACGTTGTACAATGTACGACGGCCGCTTCGAGTTTCGTTGTTCATATCTTCTTTCGAATATGACATTAAAAGCCTTTACGAAAAAATTTCACGTGAAACACGAGAAACTCGACGATTACGATTACGGGCTGCAGCGTTTTTATTGGTCCCCGTTAACGATCGAGGAGTTGAGGTATTGTCAAAACGATGTACTCGGTTTAGTTGAGGCCGTACAAATGCAAATGACAAGTGAGGGCGACGACCTGAAAACAATTCCGTATACCTCGACGGGCTACGTTCGCCGGGAGTGTAAAGAGGTTATCCGGGAAAATCTCGGTTATCACTTTGCGAAAAAATATTTTCCGTCTCCCCGGCTCTATGAGTATATGCAGAAATGCTTTCGAGGGGGAGACACAACGGCGAATCGGTGGTATTGCAACGAACTATTGCATAACGTGACATCGTACGATCGATCAAGCAGTTATCCTGACGTGCTTGTAAATTGTCTCTATCCCTCGACCCCATTTGTCGAGATCCTACAGCCGATCGATATTCCCTATCTTGAAAAACTGATTTACAAGCGGGAACGTGCTATAATAATGGAAATTCAATTTACCAACTTGCGATTAAAGGATCGATATTTCGGGGATCCGTACTTGACAAAGGACAAGTCAACGGAACTTTCCGCGGATGCCGTAATTTTCACCGGCCGAGTGATCAGCGCGAGCCTTTACGCAACCATTTGTTGTGATGTTGATTATACCATTATAAAAGACGTTTACGAGTGGGACGATGCAAAAATCATTACATGGTTTAAAGCCTCGAAAGACTATCTGCCGAAATGTTTTCGAGATTTCGTTATTAAGTTTTACGTACAGAAAACGGAACTGAAGGGGCTAAAAGGCGCGACCGAAGAAGAAACCGAGTTTAACGAATATCTATATGCAAAAGCAAAAAATCGTATTAACAGCATATACGGCATGACAGCCACTCGCGCGATAAAAGAAAATATTGATTTTCTTTCCGATGACAACGATTTCCATTACGACGAAACGACCCCGGAGGAAGCTTTATTTGCCGCAGCGTATGCCCGTTATTGGCTCCCTTTTGAGTGGGGAATTTATACAACCGCGCTCGCGAGAAGGCGACTCATGGACGGAATTTTAATAGTATACCGGAACCGCAACAAGCCAGGAAACAAATTCTCGGATTTCGTCTATGCAGATACTGACTCGGTTAAATTTATCGGTCACGCTGCCGCAGCTTTCGAGGAATATAACAAGGCCCGGAAAGCTGACAGTATTCGAAATGGCGCGTATGCCAGGGATCCGAAAGGCGTCGTTCATTATATGGGAGTATATGAACGTGAAACGACGTACCCGGTTTTTAAAACGTGCGGGCCGAAAAAATACGCATACGAGGAATATAACAAGGCCGGAGACCGGGAAATACATGTCACGATTGCGGGAGTCAACAAGAAGAAAGGCGCGGCCGAACTTGCAAAGCAACCGAAGGGTGTCGATGCTCTCGAAGACGGGTTTATATTTGTCGAGGCCGGCAGCATTGCCGCAAAGTACAACGGAAAACCGGAGATCTCGCATTATACCGTCGACGGCCGAGAAATAGATATAACCTCGAACGTCTATCTTTACTCGGTCCCGTATACAGTCGGAACCCTCGAAGAATACAAAAGAATATTAGAATTATCGTATATTGATATTGACAGGATGGCGAAGATTTTGTATAATAAATTATCCTCGGAAGACGAGGAAATAGATTCTTGATTTTAGAAAGGAAATCAACAAAATGAAGCTTATCAGAACAAACATTGCAAATCTCGAAGAAGACAAGAAAATGCTTTACCGTCTCACAATGGGCGACAGTAAAGGCGTCGCAAAAATGAGCGACGAAGACCTTGATAGATCCTATCCGGTCGATGCTTATCTCGTTTACGAGAAAGAAGACAGCAAAGGGAATCCGGTCACGCTGTTGACGATCCTTTCAGGTGGTGAAGTCATTACCGCGCAGAGCCAAACGTTGCAGAAAGCCTTTCTCGAGATTGCGGACCTCATGGGTGACGACCCGTATTCTATTCGGTTCGAGTCCGGCGAAAGCAAAAGCGGACGCCGATTCGTCTATTGCGTCCTTGATTGCGACTAATGGATATCATTTCATTTCTTATTGGTTTTGTTCTCGGATTGGTTACACTTGCAATAGTGTTAATAATTGCTCTATTCGACGATTAACAAAAGGAAGACCGCCTTTCGGTCGGCCCGGGAGTGCTCCCGGGCTATTTTATTATAAGGAAGTGAACCGATGAAATCAAAATACTATCTTTCGAGCGGCTATACTGATATGGTTAAAATCATTGATTTGCCGTATACGTTTATTTTTGTCGTACAAGGGCGAGGGACCGGAAAAACATTCGGCGCGTGCAAATACTGCTATGATTATCACGAAAGGACGGGCGACAAGTTTATATATCTCCGGCGTTTGCAAACCGAGGCGGATCTTGTGGGAAATACGGCCTTTTCACCGTTTACCCCGGTAACGGATTTCTATAACCTCGACCCGCTCATATCAGGACCGATCCCGAACGTTAAGAACGTCAAAGGAATTTGGAAAACTGAACGCAACGAGAAAGGCGATATCGTCCCGGCCGGTCCCCCTATCGGTTATACCGCAGCCCTCGCAACGGTATCGAGTATTCGAGGATTTTCAGGGCGCGACATTAAAGTTTGTATTTATGACGAGTTTATCCCGGAAAAGACCGCGCGCCCGATCCGGGCAGAGGGCGAGGCCGTTCTGCAGTTTTACGAAACAATAAACCGTAACCGGGAACTTGAGGGCGAGGCCCCGTTAAAAATGGTTTTCCTCTCAAACGCCAATAAATTAGCCTCGCCGGTTTTTGAGGCTTTCGGGCTCACGAATTATATCGATAAAATGGTTCGGGGAAAACAGGAAGAGTGCTACCTGAAAGATCGGGGAATTGCGATCCTCAAACTTTCCGATTCTCCGATATCGCAGAAGAAAAGCAAAACGGCACTATACAAAGCAAGCCAGAGCGAGGCGTTTAACGATATGGCAATCGGAAACGCGTTTGATATGTCTAACTATTTATACGTCCGGGCCGAACCGATCGACGAATTCCGGATAATAGCAAAATTCGACGACGTTTATATTTACCGGCACAAATCAGAGGCGCGCTATTACGTGACGAGATACCGGACCGGAACCCCGAAAGCCGAGTATATTTCCGAACCCTTTTCGATTAAGAAATTTAAAAAAGACTATGCCCTCGTATTCACGGCATGGGTTGACGGGCGTATCTCTTTTAATGATTATTATTGCAAACTCATCTTGA
The DNA here is from genome assembly GCA_946540675.1 of uncultured Clostridia bacterium. Taxonomy (GTDB): domain Bacteria; phylum Bacillota; class Clostridia; order Christensenellales; family Borkfalkiaceae; genus UBA10281. The sequence goes on from CAMNIW010000014.1 coordinate 5,515, forward strand.
CAAAAGCTATACAATAGTTTATTATACTGTTATAAAGGCCCGAAGCGCAAAGGCAGCCGGACGGAATCCGGGCGCGTGACGTTTGCCGCGTCATAACTCGGGCCTTATTTAGATATTGAAACGGGGCGATTTCATGGAACAGATTTTACCGATCATTTTACCGCAGGCAAGGGACGCTATAGTTATTCTCGGTTTTATCGCTATCGATATCGCGACCGGATTAATAAAGGCCGCTGCCCTCGGAAACTATACGAGCGAGACAATGCGAAAGGGGCTTTTTCATAAAGTCGCGGAACTGCTCGCTTTTGCTTTCGGGCTCCTGGCCGATCTTACTTTTCCGATTATCGGGGTTAAGTTGCCGGTTTCCGTTGCGCGGAGTATTGCCGTTTATCTTTGCGTTATGGAATCCGGGAGCATCACCGAGAATATCGGGCAAATAAACCCGGATATAGCAAAGTACCTCTCGGGCATTTTCGAAAAAATCAAGCCGGCGTCGCCTGGTAATGAAAAGCCCGAAGAAATAAACGAAAGAGAGGACGATGAAAAATGAACGTTGTAGCATTACACAAAAAGTCGCTCGCCGTTATCAACATCATCAGCGCGGACAGTATAACGAAATCAGGAACGAATATTATTGTTCACGGTTTTGCAACGACCGCGCCGGGGGCTGCAGCCGATTACACATTCGCCGCAGCGGATTACCTGATTTCCATTGTCGCGAACTGATTTCTTTTCCGATCCACCGATTCTCGAGATCGGGGCCGAGGGCTTTTATGTGCGCGTTTTGCAAGCCCTGCTTAATCTCCGGTTAAGTGGCCGGCCGCCTCTTACTATTTCCGGGCGTTTCGATATGGCCACGTATAACGCGCTCCATGAATTCCGGACTCAACATTATTTAAACGGCGATACTGTTACGGACCGGTTAACGTGGGAATTCTTACTTGATGAGGAAAGGAGTTGACAAGAGTGAAGCTTAAAGTATCGGAGTATATCGGTCTTATTCAAGCCGGTTATACGCCCGAAGAGATCGCCGCTTTCGAAAAAGAGAGCGAGAATCCGAAACCGGCAGGCGACCCGAAACCGGCCGAGGATCCGAAACCGGCAGAGGATCCGAAACCGGCAGAGGACCCGAAGCCGGACGTTACCCCGGACGCGGCCGAACGTATCGAGAAAGCCGTCGCAGATTTTACGAAGGCCCTGCAGTCGTTTAATCTCGCGAACGCACGGCAGCCGGGCGGGGGCATCAAGGACCCGCGCGACGAAGCAAATGAAATCATGACAAAATGGTGTGGTATGTAAAGGAGGAAAAACAATGCCTAACACCCCGGAAGTAACGCAGGGCGCGACCCTGCTAAACTCTGTAGTTAGACAGGCGACCGGTCAGAGCGCGATCGGAAACCTGACCAATCTTGCGACGTTTATATCGACCGCAACAACGTTGCTCGCTATCGGTAAAGATCCCGTACTCAATGCGATGACTCAAGTAATGGAGCCGACCATATTCGCCGAGAGGCCGTACGATCAGCCGCTCGCGTCTCTCGCGATCCCCGCCGAGCGTTGGGGGAATATCATTCGGAAACTGGCTCCCGTTGCCGACGAGATGGAAGACGACAGCGCGTGGCTTTGGCCGGTCGCGTATGATGCAAGCCAGAATCCCCCGGACGGTAAACACGAGTCCGTCGACCCGTTTGATATCCATAAACAGGACGTTCTCGAGACTCATTTTATGGGAAGCGTCGCGTATATGCAGCACTTCACCACGTTTGAAAATCAGTTTGACGTTGCGTTTCATGGGCCGGCCGAACTGGCGCAGTTTTTCCAGATGCTCGTGACCGAGAGGCGCAACGACCGCGAGAGTTTCGAAGAGGCGAAGGCCCGCCTGCTGCAGCTCAACTTTATTGCGGCCCTTCTCGACGAAAACGACAGCGATCGCGTTGTGCATCTTCTTACCGAGTATAATCAAATCAGTGGCCAGAGCCTGACAAATCAGGATATCATGCAGGGCGACAACTTTGTCGCGTTTGTCCGTTGGATGTACGCGAGAATCCGCACGATCGTCGGCCAGATGCGAGCCCGTTCGAACAAATTCCAGACGAACATCACCGGCAAGAACATTCTCCGGCATACCGACGCGAATAATCTCCGCGTGGCGATTTACCGGCCGTTCATGGAGTATATTAACTCTATGGTTCTCTCAAATCTGTATAACGCGGATATGATGCGGCTCCCGACGTACGAGGCAATCGATTATTGGCAGAGTATCGACACCCCGGGAACGATCAACGCTACCCCTGTTTATACTGATACGACCGGCAGCCCGAAGACCGGAGCCGCAGTTAATAACGCGACGGTTATCGGCCTTATTCACGATCGGGACGCCCTCGGTTATGCGATGCGCGATCTCCGCATGCCGGCCCCGATTTATAACCCGAAGGGCCTTTATTGGAATACCTATATTCACGGGCGTTTTACCGCTTGTCAGGATAACACCGAAAAGGCCGTTGTTCTTTGTCTCGACTAAATCGAGAGTTCGATTTCCTTTCTATATGACGGTCCGGGCCTTCCGGGCCGTCGCTTTATAAGGAGTATAACATGGACGTCTATTTATATAATTTTCAGAAGCGGCGAAACTCGACCGGCCGGCCGTCGATACCGGCGAGCCCTACCGTCACGGCGAAACTCAAAGACGGCTGCAGTATAGCGAAACCCGTACTCGAAATATCCTCGACGATTACCGGTTTAAATTCTCTATCGCATACCAATTACGCATATATCCCGGATTTCGAACGCTATTATTTTATAACCGATTGGGTATTAACCGGAACGATCGGCGTCGCCTATCTCGTAAGCGATCCGCTCGCGTCTTTTAGGCCGGATATACTCACGCAACAGCTTTATGTTTTGAGGGCCTCGGCGAATTACGACGGATTTATTCGGGACACGAAATATCCCGTAAAGGCCGCCTATCCGTCTATCGGCACCATTTACGATATGAGGGCGAACCCGCTGCAGCCGGCCGCGCAAAGTTACGGGTGTTTTGTGATTGGTGTCGTTGGAAAGGGAACAACGTTCGGCTCGGTTGATTATTACGCAATGAGTTATTTAGTTTTCATTCAGTTAATGAATAAACTGTTTAACTTAACGACGCAATGGGCCGACGGTGGTTCCGATCTCGCGGACGGCCTCAAAAAAGCGATCACGGACCCCATGCAATATCTCGTCTCGTGCATGTGGTACCCCTATAGCGTTAACGATTTTGTCGATCGCAATTTAGTATCAGCCGTTACCGGAATAACCGTCGGTTATGATACTATCGCTCTCGGCGTGACCGCTTACAAATTTAATACGATGCTTAACATCGAGTTTACAAACCTCATATCATGTCAGACGCCCAGGCATCCGCTCGAAGCCTCGCGCGGGAACTATGTGAATTACGAACCGTTTGCCCGGTATTACGTGTCGTTCTATCCGTTTTGCTCGCTGATCGAACTTGATTCTACCCTGTTAAGCGCAACGACCGATTTCGTTTATACGGTGGACCTTCGGACCGGAAAAGGGATTCTTTCGATTTGCCCGGACCATACCGGCGACACGTGGGCCGATTGGCGACCGTTGCGGCCTTTCCGGGTTATCGAGGCGCAAGTCGGCGTTGATATCCCCGTCGCGGTTATCCAGACAGCTAAACCCGCGAGCGTGGGCGAGTATATCCAAAACACGGCTGTAGCAGCAGCGACCGAATTCGGAAGCCCGGCAGCGATCCTCAAAAAAGCATACTCGTCTCTTGTTCAGGGCGTCGGAAACCTTATCGGATCGAGCGACGAAGAGCTTCAGCAGTATTATAATGAGATCGGAGAAACACCGCTTAACGCGGGAGATCTTGGAAAAGTGGCGTCAGCCGGGGCAGCGATGAAATCCACGTGTGAAATGTTCGGCGCGCAATCAACGATATCATTTAATAACCGGATGCCGTTTATGTTTTGGGGGGAGTTTTTCACGACAGCAGGAGTCGATCTTTCGGACCATGGCCGGCCACTTATGCAGAAAGTCGCGCTTTCAACGTTAAACGGTGGTTTTGTACTCTGTGAAAATCCGCATATTGCAATTCCGGCCGCGTATGCCTCGGAAGTGACCGCGATCGAAAACGCCCTCGCGACCGGCGTTTATTTGGAGTAAAATCATGCCGTGGCATAATAAACAAACCTACGGATACACCCGAGAATCGAGCGAGGCAACAGATAACGCCACTATGGTAATGGATATTCTAACCTCGCTCGGATGGGGAAAGGCTGCAGTTTGTGCGGCCCTTGGAAATTTCGAGGCAGAAAGTGATTATAATCCGTGGCGTTGGCAGTACGAGACAGTTTTACCGGTTAACGATAGTCGGATCGGTGTCGTGTGCGGTGATAATACCGCGCACGCGTACGGAATTTTTCAATCGGACCCGGCAGCAAACTATATATACCGAAGTCAATCGCCCTCGTATCCGGGTTATGGTCCGAACTATTCAAACCAGACGGGGAGCCAGAACGACGGAACCGCTCAAATGCACTATCTTAATTGGGTGTGTTCAAACTATAGTGACGGCTCGTGCGGCGGATGGAATCAATATTATCATGACGCGATCCCGTTCGCTACTTTTAAGGCGCAAACGGATTTGACCGTTTACTCTATTGAAACGTTAGTAAAAATATTTCATGATGGGTATGAGCGTTCGGCGACGTGGACCTCGACCGGCCAGCGGAGACAAGCCGCGGCGCGGCATTGGTGGGAGTATTTCGGGGGCTACGTCCCGCCCGGTCCGGGCCCGTCCAGTGGTGGCGGGGCATGGTTCGGCGTTTTCCATGTCTTGAAAAAACGCAAAGAAAATGGTATAGTTTATAAACGGAAAGGGGGAGTTATACGGTGAATTTGCCTATACCATACGACGTCGAGAACGTGGCGAAAGCCTCTTTTTCGCCCTCGACGTTTCATCTCGCAGATAACGCGTCATTCGGGTTTTATGCGCGTTATCTTTGGCAGAAAATGACCAACGTTTTTAAATTTACGCTCCCGGCCGAGTGGGACGAGGATTATTTTAAATACGTTCTTTTCGGCATGGGTTATATCCCGGTACTGTATACAAACGAATTCGGCGTTATCCCGCAGTACGGGGCGGCCGGAGGGTATAACCAGTTTTTCGAGCCCGATTTCGTGATCATATCAAATGAACTGCTACCGGACGAGAGCGGCCGCGAATTGAAGATCGGGCGCGATTGCGAAGTCGTGCGCCTCGCTCCCGATTGGAGAGGCGCGGGCGATCTTATCGGGTTTTATGCGGCTAAAATGGCCCTATGCTCGCAGTCAATCGATATTAACCTGATAAACAGCAAAATCGCGTTTGTCTTCGGCGCAAAGTCGAAAGCGCAGGCCGAGGCATTCAAAAAGATGTATCAGGATATTGCGAGCGGAGAGCCAGCCGTTGTGATCGACAAATCGCTGTTTTCTGAAGAGGGTGACGCGCAGTGGCAGCTTTTCAGCCAGGACCTGAAAAATACATATCTCGTTTCTGATATCGTTTCCGATATGCGAAAGCTCGAAGAGGAATTTGATACAAAGATAGGTATTCCGAACGCGAATACCGACAAGCGCGAGAGACTCAATACCGACGAAGTAAACGCGAACAACGTCGAAACCGAAATGATAGCCGAGGGTTGGTTAAACAGCATCCGAACCGGTTTCGAGAAAGTCAAAAAATTATATCCGGGCGTTAATTGCTCGGTCGATTGGAGGGTTAAACCGAATGTTACCGTTTCCGAACAGAGCGACACTATCCGTAACTGATTTATATAACTATGACGAAACGTTGTTTGACAACCTGAAACTGCCGGACGATTTTGATACCGATGAAAACCGTGATACGTTGATCAATGAAATTCTTATGCGCTCGAAAGATTTCGAGGCCCTTTATCCTGACGCGGATTTTATGAAAACACAAATAAAATTTTGGTCAGAGGCGCGGTTTTTCGTTTGGAAAAAAGTTTATACTCTGTCTACTCTCGAATATAACCCGATCGAAAACTATGATCGTATGGAAGAGAGCAGCGAAACCGGGCAAAATGCCACGGAGAGGACCGGGGAGGCCGTTTCTGCCCGGGCGGGTAGTAATAGTCAGGATCAGAGCGAAAGACGCGCAGAGAGCAGCAGCGAGGCCGGCAGCGAGAGCAACGAAACGAAAAAGGCCGGTTATAACACGGAGGGCCTGCAGACGCAGAGCGGCCAGAGCGGCAGCAGCAGCGCGCAGAGGGCAGCCACAACGGAGAATACAACGACAGGATCCGGAACCACTACAGAGACAGCGACCGGGCGCACGAACGAAAACGAAAACAGCAACCACAACGTGTTAAGAACCTCGCGAATCCATGGTAATATCGGCGTGACGACCCCTGCACAGATGCTCAGGGGGGACCTCGAAATTTACCCGGATTTAAACCTGATTCACCGGATCGTTGAGGATTTCGTTACATCATTTTGCATCATGGTGTATTAAGAAAGGAGCAAAGAATTATATGTTTAGATTTCCATGGGGAGATTTTCATTCACTTAACTTAGGATGGTTTCTGCAAAAGTTCGACGAATTGCGTCAAGACTGGGCGACGGCCGAGGCCGGTATTGACGGGGCGCTCGACGCTGAAATCCAAAAAGCCGAAGACGCGTTAACCGATGTATTCGCAGCAAGAGACGCGGCAGCAGCGAGCGCAAGCGCGGCAAATTCGAGCGCATTAAACGCGAGTCAGTCGAGCCTTGCAAGTATGGACGCGCGCGACCAGAGCAGAGCGGCCCGGGATGCCGCGCAGCAGGCAGCCTCAAACGCTGCAGGCAGCGAAACGGCAGCCGGCAACAGTGCGACGGCAGCGAGCAATAGCGCAGGCGCGGCAGCGACGAGCGCAACGCAGGCCGGGAACAGCGCAACGGCAGCCGGGAACAGCGCAACGGCAGCAGGCCAGAGCGAGACAGCAGCAGCAGGCAGCGCGACAGCAGCGGCAGGCAGCGCAACGGCAGCAGCAGACAGCGCAACGCAGGCAGGAAACAGCGCGAGCGCGGCAGCACAAAGCGCAGCAGCAGCAGCAGGGAGCGCCGCGCAAATTGAAATTGACGCGTCACTACTGGCGGCAGATACAAGAACAGTAGAAACGACCGGTGTTTATGGTACAACCACAACAAAAATATATTTTCCACACATTATAGAGAAATTTGCGTTAATTGATATAGAAGACAGTACAGACCCGGACACTGTAGTTAATATCTCTCTATATTTTCTAAATGAAAACGGGGGGGCCGGTGATGCATTATCTAACTATTATGCGCTTTCAAATAGAAAAATTCTTGTTTTTGTTCCAGATTCGTACGGATTCGCCTTTTTTTCCTCAGGGTTGGCCAACCACGCAATAAAATCAATTGTTTCAGTTTTCGAAAAAAATAGCTTGCCAGACACACTATACGGAACTCTAAAAGCATTGTTAAATAACGATCATATTATATTTAACACAAAAACAAACGTAACACTTCCGATAAATACACTTTTCTATTATAATAATAGCATCTATAAAGTTACAACGACAATGAGTCGAGGCTCTAACCTCGACGCGTCAAAATACGACTTGCAGACTCCGACATTCTCAACGCCCGCGGCCGCGTTGAATATGGCCCCGGCCGATGATATGAGGACGGAACCGGAAGAGATCGAAGACGTAAGAACAGAACCAGAAGAAACGAACGAAAGATGATTGTTATATTTGCACTTTCTCTTCTATTTATGCTTGCGGTATATAGAGGAGACTAGACGCCCGGCCCGGGTCAATAACCCGGGCTATTTTAGTACACGGAGTTAATCAACTATAGTTGACTCAGATTGTATAATAAATATCAGATGAAATATTTTCTAAAATCATCTCTCA
>CAMNIW010000015.1 GCA_946540675.1 uncultured Clostridia bacterium
ATCCTTCCGTGCGGGTTTCCGCGTCTTACGAGAAGAAAACCCCCGCCACGCCTTCGGGTTTCGCGATAAAAGGCAACTTTGCGGTATGGAAAGAAGTCGACGGAGCGGAAAAATACGTCGTGACGGTAGGCGATAAGGAATACGAAACGGTCTCCGCGTCCTTCGATCTCGGCGGTTTGGAACAGGCCGACGAATACGTCGTCAAGGTAAAAGCGGTCGGCGCGGACGGAAACGGCGAATCTCTCTTTACCGACGAGATAAAAGCCGTCGGAGCAGGCGTTAAAGACGTCGTGAGTTATTACGGCGGAAAGGTTCGCTGGATCCCCGCGATAGGTGCCAACTATTATCAGGTCAGGGTAAACGGCAGATCTTACAGGGTCGACGGAGAGAGCGAGTTTGCCGTAAAACTCACCAAGGCGGGCTACAACGACGTGGAAGTAAGGCATAATTACGGCGGAAACATAAATACGGAATGGTCAAAACTGACCGTATACGCATACGCGGTCTTTTACGACGTTATGGGCGGCAAGACGGTCGAAACCGAATATAAAGCGGTGGGAGACAGGATGGTCCTTCCCGTAACTTTGCTTACGGGCTACGATTTCGACGGCTGGTATACGGCTCGCGGCGGACTGAAAGCGAACGGCAAAAAATATCTGTCCGAGACGTTTGACGTCGCCGGAGATATGACTCTTTACGCCGGATATATACCCAAGAAGTTCAGGGTATCGCTCGATTTGGACGGAAACGGCAAATTCGACGCCGAACCTACCGAAGAGCAGTTGAGCGTTTCGTATATGACGGGATATTCTCTTCCCGTGCCCGAATCCGTCGACGGCAGTAAAGTCTTCGGCGGTTGGTTCACCGAGCAGGACGGACAGGGGCTGCGCTATACCGATTGGCACGGCGAGAGCGTCGGGGAGTGGAAAGATCTCTCCGATAAGACCCTGATAGCGTCGTGGGTGGATATGTTCGTATATCACCCGATACAGGGCGGAAAATATTATTCCGTATCGGCTTCCGAGATAGTAAAAGACGCGTCTTATCTCAAAGTAAGGCCGACCTATAAAGGCAAGCAGGTCACCACGGTGGAAGGTGCGGCGTTTCTCAACGCGAGAAATCTCGTGACGGTCGATATACCCGACACCGTGCTTTCGGTCGAGAACACGGCGTTCAACGGGTGTTCGTCGCTTATAAACATTAACGTTTACGATACGGACGGCGAGCAGACGTCGGGCGGCGAAGAACTCGAAAAAGGCAAGTATTATTCGATAGACGGTGTGCTTTTTTACGACAACGAGTTCAACGGGCGCGAGATAAAATACTATCCGCGCGGAAGAGTCGGAGAATACGCCGTTCCCGACGGAACTCAGACGATACCCGTTTCGGTATTCGCGAGTTCGAGCATAAAGAGCGTGTTCATCCCTTCGAGCGTAACGAAGATAAACGCGGCGGCGTTTTTGCGGTGTTCGTCTCTCGAAGAAGTGAAGTTCGACCTTTCTTCGGACGGCGCGGAACTGCGGGTCGACGAAAGGGCGTTCGATACGTGTTACAGGTTAAAGAAAATAACTTTCCCCAACAGGCTGAATTATATAGAGAGATCGGCGTTTTCGGGCTGTACGGGGCTTGAAAGAACGGATATAGACGGCACGAACGGCAGATATACGTCGAAAGACGGCTTGCTGTGCAATGCCGACGGAACGGAGATAATTTTCGCTCCCGTCGGGTTCAAAGGCGAAAACGGAGAGTATTCGATCGCTTCCGGCGTGAGAAAAATAGGCGAGTCGGCGTTTGCGGGATCCATGCTCAAAAAGGTAGTTATCCCCGGGTACGTTACCGAAATAAAGAAAGGCGCTTTCGAAAACTGTTATATAGAAGAGATAATATTCGAAGGCGGGAAAAACGATCCCGAACTCGAGATAGGCGAGTACGCGTTTTCCAGAAACTTTTTCTTAAAGGAAGTGACCCTTCCCGAAAACCTTAAAACTCTCGGAAAGAACGCGTTTTCGGGCAATCCGTATCTCAAAAGCGTTACGGTAAAGAGCGTCGGCGACGTGCAATTCGCCAACGGCGCTTTCGCGGCGACGAACGGCGTTACTACGCTTAAAATAGGCGCGGATCTCGGATTTGTCGAGATAAACGGCATATTCGGCGGAGCGATCGAAAATATCGAAGTTTCGCCCGAAAACCAGAATTATTCGTCGGACGGCGAAGTCCTTTTCGATAAGGAAAAGACCGTGATAGTGTATTATCCGGCGTCTAAGACGGGAGAATACGTTATACCTTCCACCGTCACGAAAGTCGGAGCGAGGGTTTTCGCCGAAAAGAAGATATCCGAGATAACCGTAAGCAAAAACATAACCGAAATAGGAGAATCGGCGTTCGAAGACTGTAAAAATCTTGCGAAAGTCAATTTCGAAGCAAGGGACGGCGAAACCGAACTTACGATAGGAAGAAGAGCGTTCAAGGGAACGGCTTTGACCGAAATAGATATTCCCGAAACGGTCACGGAGATAGGCTCTTCGGCGTTTGAAAGGACTCCGCTAAAAACGGCGACCATACCGTCCACGGTCAGAAAACTCGGCAATTATACGTTGTCGGGGTCGCTGAAATCCATGGACGTATTCTTGCTTTGCGATCAACTCTATTCTGTAAAGGTCGCTGACGGAAACGAAAACTTTTCTACCGACGAGTGCGGAATTATGTATCTTAAATCGGACGGGCAGCCCGTGGAAGTCGTTTACGCTCCCGCAAAAAAGGCGCCCGACGGCATAGTGATAAAGACCGACGCGGATATTCCCGCGACGGTAAGCGTTATCCGCGAAAAAGTCTTTACCGACAACGAGTGGATAACGAGCGTAAAATTCAATAACGAAAACGGTATAACCATCGGCTCAGGCGCGTTCACAAGGGCGTACGCGCTGTCGTCGGTCACGTTGACTTCTGGATTTACGGAGATTCCGGGCAGTATGTTCAAATCGTGTTATTCGCTCGAAAGGATAACCGTGCCCGCCACGGTGACCAAGATAGGAAAAGCGGCTTTCAATGCGTGTACGGCTCTCGAAGCGGTCGAGTTCGAGCCGAGAACGGCAGATCAGCCGTTGACGATAGAAGACGGCTCTTACGGCTCGAACGGGGTGTTCGGGGATTGCTTTAAGTTAAAGAACATAACCCTTCCCGAAACCACTACGGCGATAGGCGCTTTCGCGTTTACCGTGTACGACGAGAGATTGATGAGCGGCGAAGACGATCTCGGACTTACCGAAATAACCGTTCCCCATACCGTAAGCAAGATAGGCCGCGGAGCGTTCAGGGGAATGTCGAAAACGGATGACGATACGAATACCGTAACGATAAGATCCGGACTTAAAAAAGTCGTATTCGGAAAAGACGCGAGCGGAAAAAATTCGCTTACCGAGATAGGAAGATCCGCCTTTGAAAACAGCGCGGTAACGTCCTTCGTTCTCACCGAAAAAGTAAAGGAGATAACCGAGTCGGCGTTTGCGAACACGCTGTATATGACTTCGTTTACGGTAGAAGAAGGATCGGCGCTCACGGCGATAGGCAACAAGGCGTTTTACAATTCGGCGGTAGTATCCGCGGAGATACCGGCAGGGGTCGAAACGGTCGGAGAAAACGCGTTCGGAAAATGTAAGGATCTCGCAGACCTGACGTTTTTGACCGACGGCGGAAAAGCGTCGCTTAAATCTACCGAAAAAATAAACGCGATAGGCGACGGAGCGTTTTCCGAAACCGCGATAGAAACGTTTGATTTCCCCGCGACCGACGCGGAAGGCGGAACTTATAAAGTCGGCAAAGAACTTTTCAGGGGTTGCGAAAAACTCGAAACCGTAAATATATCCGCTTCGCTCGTCAACGTAAACGAAGTGTTCTCCGGATGTACGGCGATAAAGTCCGTCACGGTAGACGAAGAGAACGCGCACCTTACGTCGAAATTCGACGTCGGAGACAGCAGTCCCGTCATATATAACAAATCTGTCGAAGGCATAACGGCCATAAGGCACGTATACGGTCAACTTCCCGAAGAATACGGAATACCCGACGGCATAGCCGAAATAGGCGAACGGGCGTTCGAAGGGCAGAGATACCTTAAAAAACTCACGATACCCGTTTCGCTTAAAACCGTGGGGAACAGGGCGTTCGAAAGTTGTTTGGCTCTCGAAAGGCTCGATTTCGTCGGCGGAACGGAAGGATCTATGCTCACTTCGCTCGGCGAAGACGCGTTTTCGGGTTGCGTTTCCTTAAACGACGTGGTCTTGCCCGACAGTCTTACGTCCATACCGCGCAGAGCGTTCAAGAACTGCACGGGACTCAAAAATCTGAAATTCGGCAAAAACACCGAATTTTTGGGCGCGAGCGCGTTTGAAAACGCCGGACTCGTCTCGATAGACATACCCGTGTCTTTGAAGAAAGTCGGTACAGGCGGCGGCGTTTACGGCGGCGACGGAATGTCCGTGTTCAAAAACTGCGTCGATCTCGAAAGAGTAAATCTTCACAGCGAAACCGAGTGGATCGGCGTGGGGGCTTTCGAAGGGTGCGTTTCGCTTAAACAAATAATTATACCCGATTCCGTGGTAAGGATAATGGGCAAGGCTTTCAACGGAAGCGGACTCGTTTCCGTAGAACTTCCCGACGGTATACTTCTCGGCGGAAACCCGACGAGACCCATAAGCGACGAAACGTATGCGAGCGACAACCCCGAAGGCGTGTTCCGCGGCTGCGCGGCGCTTAAAGAAGTAAAGTTCAAGGGCGAGATACTGTATCTTACGTCAAACCTTTTCGCAAAATGCGGCTCGCTTGAAAAGGTCGAATTCGTAACAGAACAGGGGATCGTCGTAAACGATATACCCGACTCCGTAAGGCTTATAGGCGACAGTCTGTTCGCCGAAACGGGTATAACGCAAATGAAGATAAGAAAATATATCCCGAAAGTCGGTTATTACGACAAATTCGGAATAAATTTATTCAAAGGCTGTAAAAATCTGACCGACGTCGTGCTTCCCGCCGACACCCGAAAGATCGGTATGGGTTGGTTCTCGGATTGTCGGAGCCTTGAAAATATAGGATATTTCGACGAAAACGGGGATATAGTAAACAACGCTTTACCGTACGGCGTTACCGAAATAGGCGATTCGGCGCTTTCTGATTGCGTGAGTCTCGAAACGCTCGTTTTGTCGGAAAACATCAACAAAATAGACAACGCGTTTTCGGGTTGCGTCAAATATACGGGAGAAAACGGAACGTTTATTCTTCCGTCAAAGGTAACGGTGATATCCCCCCGACTGCTCAATAACTGCAAGTCGATACATACGGTCGTCCTTCACGACGGAATAAAGGACGGCAATCTCGGGGATAAGTACAACAAAGGCTATATGACGGACGGCGTAAGCGCTTTTGCCGGTATGGATATGCTCGAAACGCTCGTTCTTCCCTTGGGTTCTCCTTACACGATAGACGAAAACGGCTTCGTTTTCAGGGGAGACGTGCTCGTGTTTGCGCTCGGCGGCGTTTCGGGAGAAGTCGTCATCCCGTCGACGGTAAGAGAGATAGGCATCAACGCCTTTGCGGAGAATAAGAACGTGACTAAAGTTTATTTCGGCGAAGGGCTCGAAACGATTTACGCGGGCGCTTTCGGCGGATGCGAAAACCTTACGGGAGAAATAGTTTTCCCGTCCACGTTCAAGCGGATAGGCGCGGCGATGTACGGCGTTCGCGGAGCGTTTGAAAATACGGGCATAACTTCGGTTAGATTGCCGAAAGGTATCCGCGAATTGAATTACGGCGCGGAAAGCGAAAACGTCGTCGCGGAGAACGCTTTCAAAGGTTGTAAACGCCTTTCGGAAGTGACGATCGAAGACGGAGTGAAAGAGATAGGCAGGTTTGCCTTCGAAGGCTGTACGGCAATAAGCAAGATAATTCTTCCCGCAAGCGTAACTGATATAGGAGCGGGAGCGTTCAACGGCTGGACGTCGGAACAGACGATATGTTTCCGTGCCACGCTCGAAGACGTAGGCAATGAAAATTTATGGAAGACCAAGAGCGACGCCGTAGTCGTATACGGCTATACGGGCGACTGAAAACCGTCCGACCGACAAGAAAGACCGAGCCCCGCTCGGTCTTTTTTATGAAACATAGTGTTGTAATAATCGTATAATTATGATTATATTCTTTGCTAAACGAAAGAAGATTTTTTTATTGCTTAATCTGTCCTATTTATGTATAAGAAAACAAGCCCATTAAGTCCATATGCTTTTATTTATATTGTGACCATCAAACGCTATAACTTTTTCGTCCTTAATTTCAACCCAGACGCTACGGGTTGGGTCGTGATCAAAAACCGACCGGATTGCACTTTCGTTTAGTTCCCATCTCAAAATTTTTGTTTCCGTATTAGAATAGCCTATTGATGTAGGCTCTCCCAACAATGCAATAAGTTCTTTTTCGTCCATTCCGAGTTTTATTTCTTTATACCCGTTTTTCAGGTTTTGAGATTCTTTTGCCTTAATAATAAGGAAAAGAATGAAAATAAGTAGAATTAATCCTATAACGATAGTTAATATAAGAGTAATTGTATTAAGATCCATTTTTATACTCCCTTTTTGATTTAATTGTATCATAGGTTTTAAAATTAAACAACAAAAACTTTCAATTTATTATAAAAAAGCGTAAAACCGTTAAAAGAGAGTAGTGTTTGAGATTTATTTGTGTTTATGTAAATAGATTTATTTAATATTTTACTATCTCTTCCGCTTGGTTACAAATTGTTTTTTCACATCAAAGTATCGTTTAATTTGCGACTACCCACCCGTTAAAGCGAACAATAAAGGGATTTGTAAGGAGCGAAGCGGTTGTTTTCGTAAAACCGCAAGCGGTTTTATGCTACGCATAGACGAAAACGATTATTATATAATTCGGCTCACGTTCGTTCGCTACGCCGCTTTGCGGTTATATTCCCGTAAAACAAAGTATCGTTTAATTTGCGACTACCCACCCGTAAAAACAAAATAATAAAGGGATTTGTAAGGAGCGAAGCGACGGAATAGCGATTGTTACCGTTTACGGTCAATCGCGTCACCCCCGGAGACGTCGGGGATGAGGGATTTGCTCCGCAAGGCTTTGCCTTGCTATCACGCCGGGGTGGCAAACAGCCGTTTCATCGGCTGTTTGGTCGCAAATCGTCCGTTCAAAAACAAAGTTCGGTTTGATTTGCGACTACCCACCCGTTCAAATCCCTCTTTAAGTCCGTAAAAATAAAGACGTCGCGACACAAAAAGTGTCGCGACGTCTTTATCTTGGCTGGGGATGAGGGATTTGAACCCCCGGATGACGGAGTCAGAGTCCGTTGCCTTACCGCTTGGCGAATCCCCAACGCTTATTCACAGCGTTTCTATTTTACTACACATCTTCGGTTTTTTGCAAGTATTTTGACGCGGTTTCGGATAAATTTTCAAATTTTTTACAACCTTCGATAAAGCACAGGTACAGGGCGCAGGTATCGTATCTCGCGTCGTGCGCGAGAACGGACGCGTCCCCGAAAAATTCCGCGCTCTTTCTCGAAACGTCGTACGGGTAGATATCGAAGAACTCGCAAAGTTCCGAAAGTTTGGGGTATTTGTACCCCCTGTGGCTTTCGCGTTCGAGTTTAAGCACGGGCGTAAAATACTTCATCGTATCGAAATCTTCTTTATACCGAAAACGCCTGTCCTGATAGGAAAATTCGGCTATAAGGAACTTTATATCGAACTGCGAGTTGTGCGCGACGATAAGATCGGCGGCGGCAAAGTCGTCGTAAATCTCGTCAATATCGCAGGAAAAAGTCTTTCCGCCCGAGAGTTCGGCGAGTTTTTCGACGGTAAACCCGTTGACCTTGGCGGCTTCGGGGTCTATGTACTCCACGGCGAAGAAAAAGTTTTTTGCCCGAGTTCCGTTTTCGTCGGCCATAATATATGAAAGTTGTATTATCCTGCCGGGGATAAGTCCCGTCGTTTCGGTATCGAAAAATAAAATCATAATACGTGCGCTCTTTGATATTTTATCAAAAATAAAAAAATTTTTCAACTGTTATCGTCGTGTTAGAAGAAAAAGCGCCGCGGCGGAATATCCGCCGCGGCGCGTATTGACAAAACGTCGGTTATTATTCGTTTTCATCCGCTATTAAGGCCGGTTCTTCGGTTTTGTCCGCTTGTGCAGCCGCGTCGAGTTTCAGCGCGGAGCGGAACGCTTTTGACGAGAAGAGTATTACCCCCGCGACCACGGCGAGCGCGAGATCGACGAAGACTACCGAGTTATAAGCAAGACTGTACGCCCAGAAGTTGGTCGCGCCGGCGTCTATCGCGTACGCGCCGAAAGCGAACACGCCCGAGAAGACGTGCGACGTAAATCTCAAAGTCCCCGCAACCACGGCGCCGAGCGCGAATTTGACCTGCGGAACGTTTTTAAGCGGTTTCAACTCCGCGAAAAGTCCGGTAAGACCTATCATCGTATAGGCTATCGGGTAGTCGAGAAGGAATTGCGCGGGGTGTATTATGTACGGATCCTGAACGCTTTGCAGTATTCCGTATATAAGACCTATAAGCAGACCTTTTTTAAGTCCGAACGCGTATGCGAAAATCATTATCGGGAGCATCGAGAGAAGCGTTACCGAGCCGCCTTGCGGAAGTCTGAAAAGTTTTATATATGAAAGCGCGAACGAAAGCGCTATGCATATACCGGCGTAGGATATGGTTCGCGAGTCGAACGGCTCTTTTTTCTTGTCGAGAAGAAACGCCGCGGCTATCGCCGCCGCGATGAGCAGCGCCGCCGAAACGTACAGACCCGCTTGGCTGAAATTGCTCCCGTCGGCGGTATAGTACCCGTCGCCCGACACGCCTGTCGAGAAGTGTACGGCTATAAGTATCAGCGTTACTACAAGCGAAACGCCGCACACGCCGCCGAGAATTTTGGTCATAAGCGCCGAGAGCCTGCTGTTTTTCTTATACAGCACGAAAAGGCATACGCCGCTTATCAGGCACAGTATCAGCGTGACAAGGACGGGTATAAACACGAGTTGAACGAGCCTTTTTTTTGCCGAGTCCTTGGCAATTTTAAGACACAACAGTAGTATTCCGCCTAAGAGAGCGTACGCCGTAAATGCGATAAAGGAATATCCGACCGTCTTTTTGGCGTATTTTCTCGCCGCGAAAAAGACGATAAGGTCGGCGATAACGACGACGGCGAGAACGCACAGGGTAACGAACGCCGCCACGCTTATCGCGCCGCCGAACATTCCGTTGCCGTCTTCCGTGTCGGTCAAAAAGTCGATCGGATAGGTTGCAAGCAAATTGTTCATAATTTCTCCTTGGGGCTTTGCCCCTACCGTAAGTTTGATTTTTGCTTTTTTCCGAAAAAAAGCCCTGTCGCAAAAAAACGCGAAAGGGTACGATTTGGCGCAAAAATATCTTTTTCCCCTGTCAAGCATTACCTTGTCGGGTTCAAAGGGTATAATCTCAGCCGAAAAACAGCACCCCTACGGTATACGGAGCGCTTTTCAGTCAAAAATTTGCCGTTTGAAAGAAACGCGCATCCATAATAAAAATTATATAACGGAGAGAAAAAAAAGTCAATCGCTTTTTAGTTCATCGGGGGAGTTTTGCGGCATATATTTAGATTATGAAATTATCCGAAGCGAAAAGCGGCGAAACGGTCGCGGTAAAGGGATTATGTCTCGGCGAAGAAGAGCGGACAAGGCTGCGCGCGCTCGGCTTTGCCGAAAACCGCACGGCGATAAAGGAGCGGACGGCGGCGGGCGGCACCTGCATAGTCCGTATCGGAGCGACGCTGATAGCGGTAGGACGGGAGATTGCGGATGGGATATTCGTCGAACGCGTCGGCGGTAAAAGCGGCGGCAACAGATAGACCCGTAAGGATAGTTCTTTGCGGCAACCCCAACGTCGGAAAGTCGACGCTTTTCAATACCCTTTCGGGCGGAAGTCAAAAAGTGGGAAATTGGCACGGCGTAACGGTGGGAGTAAGCGAAAGGGAGTTTTCTTACCGCGGCGCGGCGTTTTCGGTCGTCGATTTGCCGGGGATATATTCGACGGGCGGCGGCAGGGCGGAAGAACTCGTCGCGGAAGAGTTTTTGCGCGGCAAAGAGTACGACGCGATAGTCGTCGTCGCGGAAGCCAAAAACGCCGAGCGCGCCCAAGGACTGATACGGGCGTTAAAGGGGTTTAATCGACCTATAACGGCGTTTTTCAACAAGAGCAAGGCGTTTGCCGCGGTGGGCGGCAAGGTCGACGAAAAGGCGGCGGCAAGGTCTTTGGGAATAAACGTCGTTTTGGGCGAAGCGACCGAGCGCGAATCCGCCGAAAGACTGCTCGGCTATATTTTAAGGTGCGACAACTACCCGAAAACGGGCAGCGGAGAGAATTTTACCGAACTCGATTACAAGCCGAAAAAGATCGACAAAGCATTTTTAAGCGGCGCCTTTACGCTGTCTTTTTTCGCGCTGTTTACCTGTCTTGCGTTTTATATCCCGTTCGGGCGGTACGGAGCGGTCAGGCTTTTTAGCGAAGCGGTGTCGGAATTTTTCGATCGGCTTATGATACCGCTTATAAGGCGGTGGCTTTCGGGTTCGTGTTCGCCCTTTCTTTTAAGCCTGTTTTGCGACGGAATACTCGTCGGCGTGTCTTCTGTGCTCGCGTTTTTGCCGCAGATAGGCGCGGTGTCCTTTTGTTTCGATTTTCTCGACAAATCGGGCGTCATATCCCGTTTGTCGGCGTTTACGGACGGGACTTTGAGAAAGGTCGGTCTTTCGGGAAAATCGGTATATACGGCGGTTTGCGGCTTCGGCTGTACCGCGCTCGCCGCCGAGACCGCGCTCGGGATAGAGAGCGAAACCGAGCGGAAACGGGTAGTCCTTTCTCTTCCGTTTATCAGTTGTTCGGCAAGGACGCCCGTATATATGTTTATCGCGGACAGGTTTTTGGGCGGAAACGCCTTTTTCGTCATCGCCGTCATATATTTTTTGTCGGTATTGTCGGCGATCCTGCACGCGTGGATTCTCAAAAAGACGGCGGTCAAGGGAAAATCGGAGCCGCTCATATTCGAACTTGCCGACGTAAGACTTCCCGCGGTCAAAGATTTGCTCAAATCCTTGCTAAAAACGCTCGGAGAGTTTATAATAAGACTCGGAAGCGTAATAGTTGCGGTGTGCGCGGCTCTTTGGCTGTTGAAGCATTTTTCTTTGAGCGGATATATAGCGGACGGCGAAGAGAAGTCTTCCCTTTTGTATCTGTCGGGCGAAAAACTGTCTTTTTTGTTCCGACCTATGGGAATAACGCAGGCTGAATTCGCGGTGGCGGCGCTCGTCGGGATATTCGCCAAAGAAGGTGTAGCGGCGACTCTCGCGCTGTCGGTCGGCGGCGGTTTTTCGCTCGGATTTCCGCAGGCGGTCGCGGCGACGGTTTTTTGCTGGCTGTATACACCCTGTCTGACGGCTCTTTCGGCAATGAAAAAGAAAGTCGGCTTTCGTCTTACCGTCCTTTCCGCCGCGTGGCAACTCGCGATCGCGCTGATCGTTTCGTATTCGGCGTATTTTATACTCTCGCTGTAAATTACGCTTATTTTATCGCTTGCGTTTAGGGCGGCAAATATAGAATTATGAAAACTTTTTATTGTGAAAAAGACGGAAAACTTTCCGAGAATATGCAGGCCTTTTACAAAAATCTCGCTACGTACGGTAAAATTATGTCGCTAATACGCAAAAAGGACGTAAAGGTCAACGGCGCGCGCGTATCCAAAGACGGGCGCGTTTCCGTCGGCGACAAGATAGAAGTTTACTACGACGGCGAAGACAAAAGGACGCTTACCGAGATATATAAGGACGAAGACGTGCTTGCGGCGTACAAGCCGTCGGGCGTTACGTCGGAAGATTTTTTCGACTACGTAAAGAGCGTATATCCGTCGGCGGAGTTTATTCACCGCCTTGACAGGAATACCGACGGAATTATGATTTTCGCTCTCGGTAAGTCCGCTGAAGAAGAACTCCTTAAAGGCTTTAAGCAAAGGACTTTCGACAAATACTATCTCGCCGAAGTCTACGGCGTTCCCGCGCCGGACGCGGCGGTCTTGACGGGGTATCTGAAAAAGGATCCCGAAAAAGCCGAAGTCAGGGTGTACAGGGATAAGACCGCGGGTGCGGTCGAGATAAAGACGGCGTATAAAGTGCTGAAAAAGAGTGGAGCGACGAGCGTTCTCGAAGTAAAACTCATCACGGGCAAAACTCACCAGATAAGGGCGCATCTCGCGAGCGTCGGGCACTTTATACTCGGCGACGGCAAGTACGGCAAAGAGAGCGTAAACCGCAAATACGGCTTTAAGTCGCAAAGGCTCACCGCGTACAGGTTAGTCCTTAACTTTGACGGCGGAAAACTCGGACGGCTGGACGGAAAAGAAATAATTTATACTCCCGCGCTTGCGGCGTACGGAATAAAATAACAGAAAAACCGCGTACGGTATAATAAAATTCGCCCGACGGGAAATTTCCCGTCGGGCGAATTTGCGTTTTTAATTTAACCGCGTTTTTTCTTTATAAGTACCGCCGCCGCTCCTATGAGCGCGAAGAGTACCGAGCCGCCGCCGATAAGTCCGCCGCAACCTTTCTTTTTCGGCGCGGGCTTGTCTTCGGGTGTGTCAGGCGTTTCGGGTTTATCCGGCGTGTCGGGTGTATCGGGAGTGTCAGTCGTGTCGGGGTTTTCGGGATCTTCCCAAACGGCGTACAAAGTGACGTCGCCGCCAACGTATATCGTACCGCCTGTCAACGTTTCTCCGTTTGCGGACTTTGCCCAGCCTCTGAACTGTTTGCCGTTCGGGGCGGTGAATAAGCATTCGGGGATAACGTAAG
>CAMNIW010000016.1 GCA_946540675.1 uncultured Clostridia bacterium
TCGACCTTGATACCGTCTTTGCTCTTCGTTACCGAGCGCTTTTTATTTTGGATCGACACGCCCGGAACGTCGTCTATCGCAAGGCGGACAATGCCTTTTACGATGCCGACGTTGTATACCACTTTTCCCTTGTTTTCACTTTTGGGGTTTGCCTTATACGACGCCATATTTTACCTCGAAAACAAAATATCGAAAACCGCATTATACGATTTCCGATATTATTATAACATATATATCCGTTTTTGAAAAGTATTTTTACGAAATTGCTTGAATATAAACGTTGTCGGGAGTGGCGTTTATTTCGTTAGAACAAATCGTATAAATCAAAACGGCGTCGTCCTGGTTGAAATCATCGTCTCTTACGATAACGCTTACGTTGTCCGAACTTATTCCTATCGTTACGGCAACATCGTTGAATCCTTTGGACCTTATGAGACTTTCGAGAAGGTTTTCTTTTTCGCTGATCTCGGTAAGTTT
This sequence comes from uncultured Clostridia bacterium, assembly GCA_946540675.1. Classification (GTDB taxonomy): domain Bacteria; phylum Bacillota; class Clostridia; order Christensenellales; family Borkfalkiaceae; genus UBA10281. Next base: position 478 of record CAMNIW010000016.1, read on the forward strand.
GAGTTTCATCGCGAGCGCTTCCGTTTGCGCGGCGGATCCGTTTTCACTCTTGGATATGATATCGTCAATTTGAGATATTTGGTTGCTGCGCGTGCTGTTTTTAGTCGTCTTCACTTCGGAAAAATAGTTTGCGGTTGTCGTAACGCTGTCGTTTACGGTCGATTTCGGCGAAGATAAAACGAAGTTGAGTACGGCGGTCGTCACTAAAAGTGCGATCATACAGGATAAAACGATAATTTTTTTCTTTTTTGACATTATATATTCTCCTTTTAATTTATTGCGCAAGAATTTGTACTTTGTTGGCGGGAATCCCGAACATTGTAGTAACGGCGTCTAAAACCGCCATCTTTACTCTTATGTTCCCCGCCCCTTTGCAAACGACGACTACACCCTTTATCTCCGGATATTTTTCACCTAACACGATCGGCTTGCCGCCGACGAGCACAGGCGAAGATGATTTTGTCGTTTTGCCGTTTTCTTCGGTGATTTTTACGTCTTCGGCAATTATAGTGCCGACGCCTTCGTCTACCGATATCATAACGGTTACTTCGCCCGCTCCGCTTATTTTAGACAACGAAGAAGCCATTTTGCGCTCGAGTTTTTCAACGTATTCTTCCGCACCGACGACCGTCGTTTTTTTGCCGAAAGTCATAAACCCGACCGCTATTATCGCGACTATGAGAATTGCCGGAAGCAAGTATTCCCATCGTAATTTTATCGTTTTCTTTTCAGACATAAATAACTATCAGTTCCCTGTCTGCGTTCAATGTCTTTGCAACGTAATCGCCTATCACGTTATTATTTATATTCCGATTATTTTCATCAATAACCATATTGCTTAAATAAACTTGAATTTTTTTTATTTTGCCGTCAGAATAATCGACGTTTATTTTTTCGCATATAAGATCGTTTTCTTTTAATACGGCTTTATACCTTTCGGCGTATTTTTCCGCAATGATTTTTTCGTAATTATCGGACATCACACCTTGTCGCATATACGTTTGCGACGTTTTGTCTTTAGTAAAATCAAGGTCAGATACGCTAAAATCGAAATTTATGAACGGTTTTATCATAGCCAACAAAAAAACAAAAGAAAACACAGTTTTTACCGTGATTTTCATCTTGCTTTGCGGAATGATCAGTTCTGATAACGACAGCGCCACCGCCGTGACGATGATCGTAATAAAGTAGGGTTTCAGCATTACAGCACCATATTCGCCGAAAGTAATGCGGTCAGAATCGTCAAAGTAAAACAGAGCGATACCGTTATAAGTGCCGCTATCGAGAAATTAAGCGAGACGCTGACGGAACTCACGAATGCACTCGGTCTGCCGTCTCCGATAGGCTCGGTTGCCGCTCCGACCAGTTTCAGAGCGAGAGACAAAGCGGCGATTTCAAGTATGGGTTTTACTATTATGCCGAAGATAACGACGAGCGAAAAGGCACCGAGCGCGTTTTTCAGCAGTCCGGCACAGGCAAATATAATGTCGAGACCGTCGCGTACCGTTCCGCCGACGATAGGTATTCCGCTATTTACAGTATATTTGAGCGCTTTGACCGAAATTCCGTCGTATATGCCCGAATTAAGTCCTTTTACGGTTAAAAAAATCGAAAATACGGCAGTTATAAGTCCGATTATCCATTTAAGGGCCGACGATAGAAAACCGATCAGACTTTTTAACTTTATTTGTTCCGATATATTTGAAATCACCGAGAGTGCGAGAATAGCGGATATTGTCGGAAATACAACCGTTTTGAAAATTACAAGGATAAAATCGGATATAAACACGGAAGCCGGCGTATACACAGCGACCGAGTTTACGTTTCCGGTGACAGTCATCAGCGTCAGCATAAGCGGAAAAGCGCTTTCCATAGCCTTACCCATTTTATCCATAGCGTCATAAGCGGAAGAAACGGCGGAAGATACTATTGCGGTAACTATACATACTATTGCGGTATAAGACGCGAAGTACGATATTTCATATACCCCGTTTCCGAATCTTTCAGGTTTTATAAAACGTATTAACGCACACGCTATCATCAATAAAAAGACCCCGACAAGCGCAGGAACCTTCTTTTTGAAATCGCCTAACAGCATATCGTATAAAAGTTTTGCCGCCGACGAAAAATCGAGATACGTCTCACCTTTCATCAGCGATTTGATTTTATCTTTGACGCCGACGCTTTCACCCGTCACCGAATACAGGTCTTCAACATATTTTCCGAAATCGGAAAAATCTATGTTATCCAGCATTTCGTCTAAATTTTCTTCAATTTTCGTATCGACGTCCAACGATTCGTCGGCGTACGCGGTTATATGCGGAGAAAAAACAAATAACACGCAAGCCGACAAGACCGACAACAAAGCGATTTTTTTATTATTCATACTAATTGCGTTACGGTTTCGACGAGTTGCTTGATTATGGGGAAAGAAAGCGTCAATATGATGAGTTTCCCTGCGAATACAACCTTGTCGGCTATGCTTTTCAGCCCGAAATCTTCGATAAGAGTCGCCGTAAACTCAATGAGATAGGATACGGCAAGTATTTTGATTACTATAGAAAATACTCCCGTTCCGATGTTTGTCTGCTCTGCTATACGGTTAAAAAAGCCTATAAACTCAACCGCATATGACACGCTCATCACAAGCAGCAGAATTCCCGAAGCTATCAAGGCAAGCAGTGTAAGTTCGGAATTGATAGATTTAAGATATATAACGAGTATGGCCGAAACAATGCCGACAACCGCAATTTTTACGATTTCCATTTAATATAGGCTGAATATACTCTTTATACTGTCAAATAACTCGCCTATCATACCTATCACCATCGTAAGAACGATTATTAAACCGGCAATACTGACGAGCGTTGCGATATCGTCGCGGTCAGACTTTTTGAGTATTTGACAAATAACCGTAATTATAATGCCGATTGCGGCAATTTTGAATATAACGTCTATGTTCATAACAATAAAATAAAAATAATTATCCCGATTGCAAAACCGATTTTTATGCCGAGCGGTTTGATTTTTACATTGCGGGCACGCAATTTTTCGACCGCATCATCGAATACGACTTTATATTCTTCAAGAAAATTTTTTTCGGCCGATAACGAATTTCTTCCAAGACCCGAAAAATACGATATAACCGCATCCCTTTGATCTTTATCGAGATATTTGGGACAACCCGACGCAATCACGCCGTCAAAATCGACACGCGAAACAAAATCGTTAAAATCCGAAAAATGAAAGTCCTTATTACGGATTTTTGCTATGCTGTCGTGCCGAAAGGCGAGATTTCTTATAAGTTCTCCGTTAAAAGTATTCAACGCATTCAAAAATTTTTCCTGATAAATATATTTGTCCGAAATCTTTTTCCCGATCCAGGTAGTCAGCGCGGTAATTAGTATACCTAAAATCACTACAGTCATAATTTTACTAAATTGCGGTTATATACTTCCGTCACTTCAAACTCGTTGAGAAACAGTATGTAATCAAACGTAAAACATTTAATAATTGCATTTATTTCCTGCCTTTTTAATATGTTTTCCATACTGTCGCCATGTGCCGACGCAATGATTTTAACACCGCATTTTGCCGCAAAAGACACCGCGTCCGCATCGCTTACGGTCATAATCTCGTCGCATACTATCGCCTGAGGATTTATTGATCTTATCCCGTAGCGAATTGAGTCCGCTTTTTTGCCGAATCTTATTACGTCCGAGTTCTTGCCGAGATATTCATGTCCGCCAATTGACAGTTCGTCCCTTTCGTCAACGAATAAAGTATTCAGACCGAACTTATCCGAATATGCCCTGCCGAGATCCCTGATAAACGTCGTTTTCCCGTGATACGGTTTTGATACTACAAGGCAATCAGCGGGAACTTTAAGGTATTGTGATATAAAACTCTCCGAGCAGTTTTCTATGTCGTTCGGTATGCGTATTACCATAGAAGAAAAATCTTTGATTGTCGCAATGCCTGTCCCGTCGTTTACGATCGAGCCGCAAATGCCTACCCTTTCACCTTCTTCCGACGTTATAAATCCGTTTTTTATGCTTTCTTCCGCACCGAATATCGAGTAATCGCACAGTCTGAAAATACAGTCTTCTATATCTTTTTCGGAAAAAACCAAGTCGTTGTAAACAATTTTTCTTATTCCGTAATCGGCGGCGTAAATCGCAGTAACAGGAAGATTTCGGCGTATTCTCACTTCGTTTAATTTAAGCGGCACACGCGTTATTTCGTTTCTCGCTTTGCTCGGTAAAAAGTTGAGCATATACTTGTCCTTCGATATAATTTATGAAACGCAACAAACGATTAGAACGGATTAAGCATACAAAAAAACTCTCCCGAATACGGGAGAGTCGAAAGTTAAAAATAATTTAATCTTTAATGCATACGTTTTGCTCCGCAAGCCATTCCACGCTCAGTCTTATCCACTCCGAAACCGAAACGCTTGCCTGTTCGATCGCCGATTGCATCGAAGCACCGTAGACGGTTTTATCGGCTTTTGATAATCCGTGTTGACCTTTGCCGAATATGTGAAGACTGAAAGGCACGCCTTTTTCTTCATAAGCGGACGCTATAACGAGCGAATTTTTGACGGGTACCACCCCGTCGGTATACGTTGCCCAAATAAATGCGGGCGAAGAATTTTCGGTTACGAGATTGTTTACTTGCAACCTGTTCTTAAGTTCATCGTCGTCGCCGCAAAGAGCAATAAAACTATAAATATGCGATTTTTCGTTGAAAGCCGTGATGACGGGATAAGAAAGGATTATCGCGTCAGGACGAGCCGATACCTTACTTACGAATATTTTTTCCGCTTCCTTTGAGTTATAGTACGATCCGAGCATTCCGCACAGATGTCCGCCGGCGGAAAAACCGACCGCGGCTACCATATTTACGTCAACGTGCAATTTATCGGCGTTTAATCTTATATAATTCATAGCCATAATCGCTTCGACGAGACTATACGGAAATTTTACCGGTGCGACTGAATAATTAAGCACAAAAGCATTGAATCCGTAACTTACGTAAGCCAAAGCAACGGGTTCCGCTTCGCGATCCGAGCAATAAGCGTATCCGCCGCCGGGTAAAACCAGCATTGCCGGAGATTTCCTGTTTTCATTTATTTCTTTGCTGATCGACGGTATATAACAAGTCAATATACCCGTATCCGTTTTGTCGGAAGGTCTTTTTACTTCGAAGTAAGAATATAAGTCAACTTTAAATATTTCCATAGTACAACCAAATATTTTTGATTTTATTATAATACTTATTTTTCGATTAATCAAATAAAACAAATAAATTTTATGACTTCTCTTGTTCAATAATTGACTTTTTTCGGTCTTTAACGATCTTATATATAAGAAGCGCCATGCCAACGGCGACAAAGAGAATCGATATTGCTTGCGCGGGTGTGAGACCGGGAATAAAATATCCCCTGTCGTCCGAGCGGAGAAACTCGATAGAAAATCGCCATACGCCGTAAGAAATAAGATATACGATAAAATTGACATCGTATTTTTTATTGTATGTCAAGGTCATTATAAAGAACAAGATCGCAAGGAAAACCGCTTCGTACAACTGCGTCGGAAGGAAGAATCCGTTATAAGACGTTCCCGCTTTTTCTACGGTCATCCTGATACCGGGGAAGCCGCCCGTTTCGAGTCCGTAGCAACATCCGGCAAAAAGGCAACCTATGCGCCCTATCGCATGTGCGATTGCAATCGAACACGGCGCGACTTCAAACAGATCTTTGAAATACGTCAAATGTTCCTTTTCTTTGAACAACAACTTCCCGACGGCAAAAAATATTATAAAAAAGACTATCACGCCGCCGATAAGCCCGCCGTAAAAAGTCATTCCTTCCAATTTGAAAATTCCGCTTTTCAGATAGTTAAAGAAAGATTGAACAAGTTCCGCCGAAAAGAGTCCTAACAAAATTGCGGCTACTCCCGTCAATAGATAAAAATTTATCACCTTGTTAGGAATTTTTCTCGCCGTTAAATACCTATCGCACACGACGAGCGCCGCTACAAAAGCGAACGCTATACATACGTCGTATATTCCAATATGAAACGTACCTGCCGATATTATGTCATACGGATACATAAATTCCCCCCTTATTTCCCCGCTTCAGACAGCCTTATAGCCTTACCGATCGCATAATTCATTACTTTTATTACAAGCGCGGTCGATATAAAAACCGCAAGCAGTCCTAAAATGATATAGACCGATAAAATTGCCGATGGAAATTTCACAACCACGTGTACGCATAAGGTAACGGCAAACAACAGTAAAAGAAGCCGCCTGTTGTACGTTTTATCTTTTACAGGCGCCGTTATTATACCAATGATAAAACCGTTAATGACCGCCAGCGCTACCCTGATATACGTTTCGTAAACGCAATATTTGAATACTACGGGAACAAACGTTTTTGATATTTTTTCAAAGTAAATTCCGTCATCGAGCATGCCGCCGGCATAGTTCGACGAATTATACACTCCGACGTCGATGAAATTTTTTCCGTAGACGGTAAAAATATTGTCGGTTATAATATATCCGCAATAAATTATCAGCGTCAGAATTATCGCCGCAAAAAGCGAATCTTTCTTTATCGATTTAACGAATAAGAAAGCGATCAAAAAACATAAAACGTCTTTGATTATAGTTAAATTGATATCCTTAAACCAGGACGCGCCGCCTATAAGCGGCATGAGCCGTTTTACCGCATAGTAAAACACGAGATATAGCGCCGAGCCTATCGCAAACGCCGCCGACGAAACCGAAAATCCGATTTTTACGTTTATTTTTAATCCCGTAAACAACGCTATTGAGAATATCGGGATCAGGAACGCGGCAAAAAGCGCCGCTAAAATGTAAACTTTGACGTCACTTGTAGAGAAAGATACTATCGAAAGCATTACAGTCGCAAGGGCAAACAATAAAAACGATATTAAAAGTTTTATCCTATCGGTTTTACCGTGCGAAACGTCTATGCTTTTTTCACCGCCGTTATCCCCTATCGGCGTTACGGCGGTCTTGCTCTTATCGGCGCTCTCCGTCTTTTTATCCGCGGCAAAACCGCTTTCCACTATACCGTCACTCTCTTCCGTCGCTCCGACGCGTAAAAAGTCGTTATTCATTTTTTACCCTCTCGAACTCAACGTAAAAATTGCTTCCGAAATCTTTTTTGCTTCTGACGCCGTATTTAAGGTTATGCGCGTCGAGTATGGTCTTTACGATAGACAAACCGAGACCGGTCCCCTTGACGGGTCTTGTATTAGTTTCGGAAAACCTGTAATACCGTTCCCATATTCCTTCGACGTTTTCTTCGGTGATACCCTTGCCGCTGTCGATTATTTCAAGTAAAATCTTGTCGTTTTTTGCGGAAAGATACACCTTGACGGTTTTATCTTCGCCCGTGTAATTTATCGAATTTCCTAAAAGATTATAGACGACCTGCTCTATTTTCTTCTCGTCCGCCATCGTAATTAAGTCTGGAGCGACGTGATTCTCTATCTTATAGCCTTGCGTTTCCACGTAAGGCTCGAATCTCGCGATTACCCTTTCGGTAAGTTCCGACAGGTTTAATTCTTTCATTTCCGGTGCGTCGACTTTGGATTGAAGTTTTGCGAGATTGAGTATATCGTTTACGAGCATCGTAAGCCTGTCCGCTTCATCGATTATGACTTGCGTATGCGCTTCTCTCTTGCTCTTGTTTTCTCCAGATATGTCTTTGATCATTTCCGCATATGCCTTTATCATAGTGAGCGGGGTTTTCAAATCGTGCGAAACGTTTGCAAGCAGATCTCTCTGTAAAATTTCCGATTTTGATACTCCGTCTTTGGCAAAGTTCAACGTATCGGTAAGTTCGCGCATTTCGTAATAATTGCTTGTCGTGTTAAACGTTACGGAGTTGTCACCGTCTGCCCATTTTTTTGCGGTTTCCGATATTTCGTCGATCGGTTTTGAAAGTTTATTGGATAGATACCATGCGAGTATTATACCGATAATAAGCACGATCACCGTAACGAGAGCGAGTTGCAGTCTGACGACGCCGAGCGTTTCTACGATTTTTTCGCCCGAACTCGATAAAACGAGATAATCTCCGTTATAACGCGACACAAGAACAAAAGCAAACCTTTCGCGTTTTAATCCGGATATACTTATTTCAAAATGCTCTTTTTCGGAATTTTTAAGAAAATCGTTTATAGTGTTGACGATGATGCTGTTTTCAGTTTCGGTAAGCGCAACGTCGTCGGGATATATAACCTGTTTATTTTCGTCGTAAAGATAGACCGAAACGCCCGAATCTTTTGATAAACTTTCATTTTTCGCAAAATCAACGCCGTTTGCCGAATCTTTAAGCGCGGTGGCGCATTTTTTCATCGTTTCCACTCGTTCGTTTTGATAATAACCTTCGAGAAAAACGAGTTGCAATATCCAGACGCAGGCGACCGTTATGACCGAAAACAGTATGAAATAAAACAGCATACTGAATCTTATTTTTCTGTATTTGCGCATCATGTCTCGAATTTATAACCCATTCCCCTGAGCGTTATAATGAATTTCCGATACTCTTTCAGATTACTGCGGAGCATTTTTATATGCGTATCGACGGTTCTGTCGTCACCGTAAAAGTCATAGCCCCATACGTCCGAAAGGAGTTTTTCGCGTGAGAGCGCTATTCCCTTATTGTTCACCATATAGAACAGCAGTTCGTACTCTTTTGGCGTCAATTCGGCTTTTTCGCCGTCGACAAAGACGTTTCTGCCGAGCATATCTATCTCAAGGCCTTCGAATTTAAGCAAACTTCTGTTAGGCGTTTCGGTTTTAGCGACGGAATTTCTTTTTAACACGGCGTTTATTCTCGCCATCACTTCTTTTGGTGAAAACGGCTTTACTACGTAATCGTCCGCGCCTATTTCGAATCCGAAGAGTTTGTCGTATTCTTCTCCGCGCGCCGAAAGCATAATCACGGGAATATCCTTAATTTTCTTTATTTCCTTAACTGCCGAAAAACCGTCGAGTTTCGGCATCATTATATCCATTAAAATAAGATCGTAGTCCTGTGCTTTACATTTTGCGACCGCCTCCATTCCGTCAGCGGCCTGATCGGGAACATACCCTTCGAACTCGGCGTATTCCGAAAGAACTTCCCTTATTTTCGCTTCGTCGTCAACGATAAGTATTTTATTCATGGCAAATCTCCTTTTCCTAACGTAAATTATAAACTGTAAATATTAAAGCATAAACAAGATAATGTGAAAATTCTATGAAACCGATTCGTTTTCGGGTATCCTGCTTTCGGTAATGTCTTTATCGGAAAAACACACTTCATAAGAATTACCTCCCGACGAAACGGAAAATTGCGGTTTTCCGTTAATAAACACGATCGCACTATTATTCTCTATGGCGTACCACGTTCCGGTTTTCCCGGACATTGCGGAATAAAAATCTGATCGTCTTTCATCGAAATGCGGACAAGCGCCGCCCTTTATAACGGCAAGACCGTCACGTAAAGAATACTTTCCCTGCCCGCTTTTGTCGCTGTCCGTGTACATTTGTTCAAACCAGCATATCGCGCCTGCGGATAAACCGCATATGATAACCCCCCTGTCGGAGGCTTTCTTGATAAGATCCAAAACGCCGCTTTTTTTCCAGGAGTCGATCATAAACAAAGTGTCGCCGCCACCGACGTATATCATATCCGCGCGGTCGAATTTACCTTTGATTTTTTCATAGTCCATTTCGCCGTATACGGTCAAAACGCAGTCTGTTTTCAATCCGAAAACTCCGGTATAAGTCTTATGAAAAGAATTATAGTACGGCATACTGTCATGGCTTGCGGTTCCGACAAACAGGGCGTTTGCTCTCGCGCCGGCGGCTCGCTTTTCAGCAAGGCCGGCAACGAACCCGTCGATTTTGAGCGTATCTTTATTTCTTATTTCTCCACCGCCTATCGCGATTACGTATTTAGTAATATCCATATATAAAATTATACAATAAAACCGCAAATTTTTTCAATCGGAAAAGCGCATTTTGTGAGATTAAAATATTTTTTTTCAAACCGACGCAAATAATTGAACATTTTTCGGCTTTTATGCTATAATATGAACATAATTTTTAAGGAGACGGTATATGGAAATCAAAAACTCTTACGTAAAAGAAGTAATCGACCAAGTCAGACTGAAAAATCCCAACGAACCGGAGTTTGTTCAGGCTGTTACCGAAGTTCTTACGTCGCTTATTCCCGCCGTCGAGAAAAACGAAGAACTTTTTCGGCGTCATTGTATTCTCGAAAGAATAGTCGAACCTGACAGAATTATAGCGTTCAGGGTCGTATGGGAAGACGCTAACGGCAATTATCGCGTCAATCGCGGATATCGCGTTCAGTTCAACAACGCGATAGGTCCGTATAAAGGCGGTTTGCGTTTCCATCCTACCGTCAATCTCGGTATACTCAAATTTCTCGGGTTCGAACAAACTTTCAAGAACAGTCTTACCAGCCTTCCTATGGGCGGCGCAAAAGGCGGTTCGGACTTTAACCCCGTAGGGAAAACCGATATTGAAATAATGAGATTTTGCCAAAGTTTCATGAACGAACTTTACCGCCATATCGGACCGAATCTCGACATCCCCGCAGGCGACATCGGCGTGGGCGGAAGAGAGATAGGATATTTGTTCGGACAGTATAAAAAGATCCGTGCTCAATATGAGAACGGAGTATTAACCGGTAAAGGTCTTGCCTTCGGCGGAAGTCTTATACGTCCCGAAGCGACCGGATACGGAGCAATTTATTTCCTTGAAGAAGTGCTTAAACACTTCGGCGATAAAGTCCAAGGGAAAACTTTCGCTCTTTCGGGATATGGCAACGTGACGTGGGGAGCGTGCAAAAAAATCACCGAACTCGGCGGAAAGGTCGTTTCCATCTCAGGAAGTCAGGGTTACGTATACGATCCCGACGGCGTATCGGGCGAAAAGATAGATTATTTACTCGAAATGCGAGCTAGCACGACAGGAAAAATAAAAGATTACGCCGATAAATACGGGCTTGAATTCCACGCGGGACAAAAGCCTTGGGGTAACGTAAAGGCCGATATATATATGCCCTGCGCGACTCAAAACGAAATCACTCTCGACGACGCAAAAAAAATCGTCGAAGCGGGTGTAAAGATCGTAAATGAAGCGTCGAATATGTCCACCACTCTCGACGCTGTCGAATACTTGAAAAATAACGGCGTTATCATTTGTCCGAGCAAGGCGGTCAACGCCGGCGGAGTTGCGACTTCGGGTTTGGAAATGACTCAAAACAGCGAACGCCTTTCCTGGTCAAAAGAAGAGGTCGACAGCAGGCTCAAATCGATTATGCAAAACATTTATAGGCAAATTCTTGACGCTCTCGAAGCATACGACCTTCCGTACGATCTTATAGTCGGGGCGAATCTTGCAGGCTTCAAAAAGGTTGCCGACGCAATGATCGCCGAAGGTATTTATTAAAATTAAAGGGGGGAAATCTTTTTCCCCCTTAATTTTTTACGTTATTCATATTGTCGACGCTCTTTATGATCGTTCTCCCTTCACGCCTTTCGGTGGGTGTAACGTATTTTTCGAACGGTAAATCAATAAATTGCATTTTAAGTTCTTTTTCGTCGAACGGAAGTTCCGGAGAGCTTTGTTCGACGCCGAAAATATCGTTGAGTTCGGTGAGATCGGCGTTAAACTCGTTTATCGTAGAAGCGACCGAAGTCGTTATAAAATTCACTATTTCGTCGCGCAGTCTCTCTATTTCCTTTCTGTGCTCTCCAACTATTTTTCCGATTGCGGAAACTTTTGCTTCAAGTTCTTCGGTTTTTGATTTCAAACGGTTATTTATGGTTATATTGAGCGTGGATATTTTCGCCATAGCCTTATCGAGTTTTACGTTCAGATTCTTTTTTTCGTCTTCGTCGTCACATTTATCGATTTCGGCTTTGATTGCGGCCAGATCCGCCTGTGCCGACGTATAATTCTCGCTCTTATAGAACTCTTCTTTTTCGGTCTTTATCTCGGCGGTCATAACTTCCGCTTCGGTGTGAAGGTCGAAAAATTCTTTTCCCAGAATATCGTTCGACTCGCTTTCGACTTTATTGTTCGCGCTTTCGATTATTGATTTAAGAATTAAAGAATACTTTTCTTTAAGTTGCTTTTTCAATTCTTCGTAACTTTCGCAATAGTCGTTAGTTACGGTCGTTTTTTCATTATCTTTCATACTTTTTTCAAATATTCGACTTCTTCTTTAGTCAGTTTCCTTACTTCCCCGCGGTCGAGTCCGTGCAATTCGAGTTCGCCTATCTTTAT
>CAMNIW010000017.1 GCA_946540675.1 uncultured Clostridia bacterium
TGGTCGTCGCTGATAATGGTTTTAAGCGAAAATCTCGACAAAAAGCATTTGAGAACGGCGATTCTTGCGATGAGCACCACTGTCGCCGCGGGGACGTTTATAATCTACGGTTTAAGTGCTTTACTTGTCGTCGCGGGTAATTACAAGACCGTCTTTATAATAGCGTCGGCGGCGATGGCGATAACGGGCGTTATATGGTTTGCGTTATACCGAACGGCTGTAAGGAATAAGGAAGAAAGGGTCGAAACGGTTAAACAACCCGTAGAGAAACCTAAGGGCGGCGACACAAAAGGCTTCGTCATCGCGCTCGTCGCGATAATGGCGCTGTTCGCGATAATCGACAACCTGATAAAAGACGGACTTCATACCTGGGTGCCGACAATACTTAAAGACACGTACGGGCTTCCGGATTATTTGTCGATACTTCTGACTCTTTTCCTTCCCGTTCTCGGAATGCTCGGAGCGACCTGCGCCGTGTGGCTCAACAAAAAGATAACCGACTACGTCGCTTTGTGCACGGTATTTTTCGCGGTGACGGCAATACTTATTTCTCTTATACGGATGTTTCTCGATTTGCCTTACTGGATACCCGTTCTTGCGAGTTTCGGACTGATAACGCTCGTAATGCACTCGGTCAACAACGTGATAACGAGTATGATGCCGCTCAATATGCGCGGAAAAGTCAATTCGGGGATGATGGCGGGCGTGCTTAACGGAATGTGCTACGTCGGCAGTACTATAAGTTCGTACGGTCTCGGCGCGTTGTCGGACGCGACGGGCGGTTGGGACGCCGTATTCACCCTGTTTTTGGTGTGTTCGCTCGCTTCGGCGGTCGTCGGTATCGTATACGCGGCAATAAGAAAGATAAAAAAACGCAATAATTCTTAACCGCGGTTGAAAGGCGCGCGCATTTATGTTATAATAAGTTAGCCGAGCGTAATCGGGCTCGACCCGTTCTCGTTCTGTCAAGGAGAAAAAAATATGAGTTATATAAAAGACGATTTTCTTTTGGAAAACAAAACGGCTGTCAGGCTGTACGAAACGTATGCCAAGGATATGCCGATAATCGACTATCACTGTCATCTTCCCGAAAAGCAGATACTCGAAAACAAACAGTTCAAAGATATTTTCGAAGTGTGGCTCGCCGGGGATCATTACAAATGGCGCCTTATGCGAAATCACGGCGTGGACGAAGAGTATATAACGGGCGGCAAGAGCAATAAAGAGAAGTTTATCGCTTACTGCGAAACTCTCGGCACGGCTTTCGGCAATCCGCTCTATCACTGGTCGCAGGTCGAACTCAAAGAGTATTTCAACTGCGAACTCGAAATAAACGCCGAAAACGCCGAGACGATATGGGACTGGTGCAACGACTTTATCGCTCTCAACGCCATAACGCCGCAAAGTCTTATAGAAAAATCCAACGTCACGCACGTATTTACTACCAACGAGATATTCGACGATCTCACCGTATTCGACGAAATCGCGAAAAAGGACTATAAATTCAAAGTCATACCCGCTTTCAGGGCGGACAAGATAATGAACGCCGAAGCCGAGAACTACAACGTTTTCGTGGACAAACTCGGCGACGTAAAGACTTTGGATCAACTCGAAACGGTCATTGAAGAACGGCTTAAAGAGTTTATCGAAAGGGGAACGGTAGCGAGCGACATTGCCTTGCAGACCGTATATCCCGTCGCCGACAGAAAAGTCGCCGCAAAGGCGTTTGAAGAAAGAAGAGCGGGCAAGACCGTATCGGAAGACGGAATAAAGGCGTATAAGGGGTATCTTACGTATTTCCTTATGAAGCTCTATGCGAAATACGGTATCCGTACCGAACTTCACGTCGGCGCTATGCGGAACAACAATGCGGTTATGCTCAAAAAACTCGGTCTTGACACGGGGTTCGACAGTATCGCGGAAGACGGCGGGATTGCCATGATGTCCCGTCTTTTCGACAGGTTGAACGACGAAGGCTCGCTTCCTTCCACGATAGTATTCAATCTCAACCCGAATATGAACGCCGAGATAATGACGCTTATCGGCAGTTTTCAGGATTCTTCGGCAAAGGGCAAAATGCAATACGGTCCCGCGTGGTGGTTTTTGGACAACAAAGTCGGTATGGAAAAACATCTTAAAGATCTCACCGCGACGGGTCATATAGATTCCTTTGTGGGAATGCTCACCGACAGCAGATCGTTTTTGTCTTATCCGAGACACCATTATTTCAGGAGAATACTTTGCAACTATCTCGGAACTATGATGGAAAAAGGCGAGATGACCGCTGACGAAAAACTCGTCGGCAAAGTCATAGAAAACGTTTGCTATAATAATGCGATAAACTATTTTGGGGTTTGAAATGTGGAAAGGTAAAAACAAGGCGTTGACTTTCAGTTTCGACGACGGAGTAACGCAGGATATAAAACTTATAGGGATTTTGGATAAGTACGGACTCAAAGCGACTTTCAACGTAAACTCGTCGCTTTTCGGGCTTAAAGGCAAAGTGTATCCCTTTGGCAAGGAAGCCGAGCACAACAAGATCCGCCCCGATAAAGTCGCGGAAGTTTACAAAAATCACGAACTCGCCGCGCACACTCTCACGCACCCGACTCTTACGGTGGTAGACGACCAAACGATCGCCTATCAGGTGGAAGAAGACAGGCTTGCGATAGAGCGGATAACGGGCAGACCGTGCGTCGGTATGGCGTATCCGGGCGGCGGAGTAAACAACGACGACCGCGTCGCAAAGGTCATAAGAGAAAAGACGGGCGTAAAGTTTGCGAGAACGATAACTCCGACTTATTCTTTCGACTTGCAGGAAAACCTTTACAGGTTTAATCCGACTCTCAGCTATATGGACGGACGGCTCTTCGAAACTGCGGAAAGGTTTTTGAAGTTAAAGGCGGACAAGCCGCAGTTATTCTACGTCTGGGGACACTCTTACGAGTTGGACGTAGGTCCGCTCGGCTGGGACGGCTTTGAAGAATTTTGCAAACTCGTATCGGGAAAAGACGATATATTTTACGGAGTGAACAGCGAAATACTGCTCGATAAATGATCGGATAATTATGATAAAGAAAAAGATTTGGGAGTACGCGCTCATAGTTTTCGCGGCGGTTATACTTGCGGTTAACTATCAACTGTTCATCGTCACCAACAAATTCGCTCCCGCGGGCATCAACGGCATCGCGACAATGATACAGTACAAATTCGGGTTCAGCATAGGTTATATGTCGCTTATCGTCAATATCCCGCTGTGCGTCTTCGCGTACTTTATGACAAACAAAGAGTTCGCGATAAAAACGCTCGTTTTCGTATTGATATATTCGGGCGTATATATACTTTTGGGAAATCTTGACATAAAGAGATTCCAGTACGACGCGCACGGCGTAGACACGATCTTCCCCGTGCTGATTGCGGGCGCGATAAGCGGATTCGTCTATTCCGTGTGTTTCAAGGTCAATTCTTCCACGGGCGGAACGGACGTCATATCCAGATTTGTGAGCGACAAAAAGCCCGAATTCAATTTCTTCGTCATAACTTTCGTAATAAACGCGGCGATAGCCGTAGCGTCGTATTTCGTCTATGCCGAAGAGAAAGGCGGGTCGATGGTATACGACTATAAGCCGGTAAGCCTTTGCGTGCTTTACTGCTTTGTCTCGACATTTATCGGCAACTACCTTATGAAAGGCGGAAAGACCGCGTACAAATTCATAATAATAACCACTCACGCCAAAGAGATAAACGACGCGATAATACACGAAATGAAGCACAGTGCTACGCAGATCGTCGGCAAGGGCATTTACAGCGGAGAAGACAAAGAAGTAATAATCTGCGTCGTAAACAAGCACCAACTCGTGCAGTTTGAAAATATACTGAAAAAGTACGACAATACCTTCGCTTTCGTTGAAACGACCAACGAAACGATAGGAAATTTCAAAACGATAAAATAAAAGAGGTAAAAAATGGACAGAGTAATACCCGTAGTGGTGATCAAGGATATTTCCGAGACTGACGGACTCATCTCGGCACTTAAACGCGGCGGCATAAACTGCGCCGAGATAACTTTCAGAACGGCTTGCGCGGAAGACGCGATAAAGTACGCCGCGAAGAATTATCCCGATATGAATATCGGGGCGGGCACCGTAATAAACGGAGAACAGTGCGAAAGGGCTCTTAAAGCCGGAGCGAAGTTTATCGTATCTCCGGGACTTTCGGTAGAAGTCGCAAAGATATGCAAAGAGAAAAACGTTCCGTATTACCCCGGTTGCGTAACGCCTACCGAGATAATGCAGGCGATAGAACTCGGATTTTCGGTAGTGAAATTTTTCCCTGCCAACGTTTACGGGGGACTCAAAGCGCTCAAAGCGCTGTCGGGACCTTTCCCGCAACTTAAATTTATTCCGACGGGCGGCGTCGATCTCACCAATTTGAAAGAATTTCTCTCTTTCGATAAAATTTACGCCGTCGGCGGAAGTTTTATGATGAAAGGCGATATAGAAGCCAATTGCAAGGCTATAAACGAAATTATAAAGGAGACTGAATCTCTATGAAAAAAGTTGTCACTTTCGGCGAACTTATGTTAAGACTCGCTCCCGAAAACTATCTCAGATTCGTGCAGAGCGATAAATACGAAGCCACTTTCGGCGGAGCGGAAGCGAACGTCGCGGTGTCGCTCGCAAACTACGGCGTTGACGTCGCGTTCGTCACCAAACTTCCCGAACACGAAATAGGTCAGGCGGCGGTAAACTCTTTGAGAAAATACGGCGTAGACGTCGGCAAGATAGTCCGCGGCGGCGACAGGGTCGGCATTTATTACTGCGAAAAGGGTGCAAGCCAAAGACCGAGCAAGGTAATATACGACAGAGCGTATTCGGCGATAAGTCAGGCAAAACTCTCGGATTTCAACTGGAACTCCATATTCAAAGGGGTTGAGTGGTTCCATTTTACGGGCATAACTCCGGCTCTTTCCGAAAGCGTCGCCAAGATATGCTTAAAGGCGTGTGCCGAAGCCAAGAAAAGGGGAATAACCATATCCTGCGATCTCAATTTTCGCAAGAAACTCTGGAGCAGGGAAAAGGCTAACAAGGTTATGACCGAACTTTGCGGTTATATCGACTACTGTATAGCCAACGAAGAAGACGCGAAGGACGTTTTCGGCATAGAAGCCGACAATACCGACATTTACGGCGGAAAACTCAATCGCGACGGTTACGTATCCGTCGCAAGGAAATTGACCGAAAAATTCGGCTTTAAGGGCGTGGCGATAACTCTCCGCGAGAGTTTGTCCGCCAACGACAACAACTGGTCGGGAATGCTCTATACGGGCGGCGAAGCGTATTTCAGCAAGAAATACTCGATGCACATAGTGGATAGAGTAGGCGGCGGCGACAGTTTCGGCGGCGGACTCATATATTCGCTTTTAAGCGGTTACACCGCACAGGAAACGATAGAATTCGCCGTTGCGGCAAGTTGTCTCAAACACTCGATAGAAGGCGATTACAATATGGTATCTGTCGACGAAGTGAAAAAACTTGCGGGCGGCGACGCGTCGGGAAGAGTTCAGAGATGACATTATGAACAAGTATATCGTAGGTATAGACATAGGCGGAACGAGCGCGAAATGCGCTCTTTTCGATATAAGCGGAAAACTTATCGCGTTCGACGGGGTAAGGACCGACAGGAACGACGGCTTCGGTAAGACGGTCGCTTCCGTCGGGGCGTTCGCAATATCGCTTGCCGAAAAAGGCGGCGCACATCTTGACGAGATCGCCGCGGTAGGAATAGGCGTTCCGGGAGTGATTGACAGCGAACGGGGCATAGTCCGCCGTTGGTCGAATTTCGGCTGGCGAGACGTTCCGCTTGCCGCCGAGATGAAAAAGATTTTCGGTAAAGAAGTCTATATTGCCAACGACGCCAACGTGGCGGCGCTCGGAGAAGCGAAATACGGCGCGACCGCGGAGTATCAAAGCAGTATTATGATAACCGTCGGCACGGGCATAGGCGGCGGCATAGTCTATAACGGGGAATTGATAGAAGGATATAAGAGCGCGGGGGCAGAACTCGGACATATTACGATAAGAGAAGGCGGGATCCCGTGTTCCTGCGGCAGGCGCGGTTGCTATGAAAAGTACGCTTCGGCTACGGCTCTCGTCCGTCAGACAAGACTTGCCATGGCGGAAGATCTCGACAGCAAAATGTGGGAGACGGTCGGCGGCGACATAAAGGCCGTCAGCGGAAAAACGGCGTTTGAAGCGATGCGGAAAGGAGACCCGACCGCCAAAAAGGTGGTGGAGCAGTACGTCGGTTATTTGTCCGAAGGCATAGCGGACTTCGTCAATATACTCCGTCCCGAAGCGATAGTTCTCGGCGGCGGCGTTTCCAACGAAGGCGAAGCGTTGTTCGAGCCATTAAGGAAGGCGGTAGACGACAGGACGTATATCGCTATGGATATAGTTCCGCTTAAAATCGTCGGGGCAAAACTCGGCAATAAAGCCGGTGCGTACGGCGCTTTCGCAATAGCAAAAGAGAAGTCCGGTCTTTAATTTTACGAAAAACGTAAAACAAATCAAAACCCGCGGTTTTACCGCGGGTTTTTCAATTTATTCAAATTAAACTTAACCGTATTTATAATGTTTTCCGTCCGTTTTATACATATTTTACGACGGTCGTAAAACAAATAAAAACCTGCGATAAAATCGCAGGTTTCAGTCTTTTTTCTTTTTACGCTCCGACTACGGTAACGGTTATCTTCGCGGATATGTCGGGCATAAATTTTATCTCCGCCGTATACGTTCCGGTGTTTTTTATCGCGTCTTTCAGGATTATCTTTTTCTTGTCGATATCGAATCCGAGATCTTTGAGTTTTTCGGATATTTCCTTGGACGTGACGCTTCCGAAGACCTTTCCGTTTTCTCCGCACTTGACCGAGCATACGACTTCTTTTCCGCCGAGTTCTTTCGCAAGTTCTTTGACTTTCTTTATCTCTTCGGCTTTATGGAACTCTTCGGCTTTTTTCTTATTAGTAACCGAGTTTACCTGAGTGGAAGTCGCTTCTATCGCGAGTTTTTTCTTGAACAGAAAGTTTCTCGCGTAACCGTCGCTGACTTCTATTATATCGTCTTTTTTACCCGAGCCTTTTACGTCGGCTAAAAGTATAACTTTCATATGTCACTCTTCTCCGTGTCTCGATATTTTGATTTTGTATTCTTCGAGCGCCGTTGCGAGTTGGTCGGGGCACGAAGTGTTCGATCTGCATTTGATGCCTTTAAGGGTAGAGATCACTTCGTCGACGTCTTTTCCTTGCACGAGTTTTGCTATGCCTTGCAGATTGCCGCTGCATCCGCCTATAAATTTCACGTTTTCAACCTTGTTGTCCGGTGTTACGTCAAAGAGTATTTGTCTCGAACAAGTACCCCTTGTAAGATATGTTTGCATATATTCTCCTTTGACCGCCGAAAGGTAACCCCTTTTCGCGGTGAACAGTTGTGATGTATAAAGAGCCATCCGTCAATCGACGAGCGACTCATATACGGTAGCGTAGACGTTTTCCGCCTTGTCTTCCCATTTTTTATAGATACTCTTCGCGGTCTGCCTGTTCGGAACCACGAGTTTCAGTTCGAGCAGCGGTTGCGACGGTTCTATAATTTTGAGATAAACGGTATAAGTACCGTCCTTATTCATAAAATAGTCAGCCACGCATTCCTGACGTTTTTTATACTTCGTCCTGTTGTTTTTTACGAACAAAGATATTTCTTCCCTTACGGAAGAAGGGATCTTCACGTAAAAATCTGCAAGACAAATCCTTCCGTCGGGCGTGATGCTGTAAAGCGGTTCGCCTTGGGAAGACACGCTGTAAATAAACGAGTGGTCGAGCAGAGTGCCGAGTAAAAGTTTACAGTCCATATATTCGATCCACGAGTTTGACGAACAGCACATATCGAGAACCGTGTTCTCCGACAAAGGCACTTCCATTTTGTCAAAGACGAACAATAATATTAACTTGTTAATAAACGCGTCGCCTTTGATTTGCATGTTTTCTCCTTGGCGAAATCAGATTATTTTTCGAATTGTTTGAGTTCGGCGAGCAGTTCGTCGCAGTCGTTGGAATGTATTTCCACGTTCAAGGGTTTGGTAAGGTCGAGACTGAATATTCCGAGAATCGATTTTGCGTCGACGACGTATCTGTCGCTTCTCAGGTCGATTTCGAAGGAATATTTTTGAACGATCGAAACGAAAGTTTTGACCTGGCTGGCCATTTGAAGAGATATTTGTACTGATTTCATATATTAAACCTCCTGATATTACAATTTCTCCTACACATTATACATAATCGGAACAAAAAAATCAATAGATTTTGAAAAAATATATTGTGCTTATTTCGGAAATATGGTATACTCTTGTAAAACGGAGGATAAAACGAATGACTACTCGCGCCGAATCGCTTAATAATTTCAAAAATAAGACGGACGACCTTATCGTATCGAAATATCTTCTTGCGGACACAAAGGTCAGCGAAGTTCTCAAAACCATAGCGGACTCCAAAATTTTATACGAACTTTTCGAGTACGTGACCGACGGGTTCGATTACGAGATGTACAAGCGGATATGCATGCCCAAAGAAGGCGGCAATTTTTCGCTCCCGAAGAAGAGAGAAGATATTCTTGCGTTTTGTTTTCTGTTGCTTATGGAGATCGACGCAAAAAAGGTAGATCTTTTAAGCCTTTGCGAAAAATATTTTTCTTCGCCCGACGGCAAGCAGGCGAACTATAACAATTTCGCGCTCGGCGTGCTGATACCCTTCGAGGCGGCGACGCTTAAAGCGGCGGAAAATATGATGGAGCGTATGGGAAACGGCTCTGCGGTGCAAAGCGCGGCTTATTCGTATGTAACGGGCGTCATCGGACGCGTTGAAGCGAGCGCTTATCCGCAGGATGCGGACGAGAAGAAAGAACTGTTGTTCGTTCTCGGTAAACTTGCCGACTATATTGCGGAGAAAAACGGCGAAGGGATAACTCTTGCGTTTACCGCGCTGAAATATATGACCGCACAAATAAAGTCGCCCGAAACGAACGTCGCGGAGATGGCGGAATACGTGTCCGGAGAGATATATGAAGACTGAAAAGACGGTAAGTTCGGAAACGGTATATAAAGGCAGGGTGTTGACCCTGAAAAAAGACGAAATAACGACTCCCGACGGAAAGATCGGGATAAGAGAAGTCGTCGAGCACGGCGGCGGAGCGGCAATACTTGCGGTAAAAGACGGCAAAGCGCTTATCGAAAGGCAGTACAGGTACGCCTTAAAAAAGGAGATATACGAGATACCTGCGGGGAAGAGAGAATCGGGAGAAGATTTTTCGGTCACCGCCAAGCGCGAACTCGAAGAAGAAACGGGTTATATTCCGCTTGACCTTGCCAAACTTACGGAGATATATCCGTCCCCGGGGTATACCGACGAGAAGATAGAGATATATCTCGCCACCGAATTTCAAAAGGGCAGCAAGCATTTTGACGAAACGGAATACCTTACGAGCGAGTGGATGGATCTCGATAAAATTTACGATATGATAAGAATCGGAGAGATAACCGACGCAAAGACGGTCGTCGCGTTTCTCGCTTATGCGAAAAATCTATGAGAACTCTTGAAAAAAGCGCAAAAAAAGGCACGGTCTCGATGATACTCACCGTGCTTTTATACGCCGTAGGCGCGGCGTCTTTCCCGTCGGCAAAACTGTCCGCCTGGTTCTTTTCGTCCGACGTTACGGCGACGCTCGTTATAGGAACGGTCGGTAAAATTTTGCTATCGGCGTTTCCCGTTTACCTTATTTTTCAGTTCGGTTTCGGCAAGATGTTCGATTTTCGCGGAGTGACCGCCGTCGGCTTGTTGCTTTCCGTTCCCGCGTTCGTCGTCGCGGTCGACAATTTTCCCTTTCAGCCTATATTCGTCGGAAGTATGGACGTGTCTTTCGGCGACTTCGGGTTTGTTCCGTATGCGGCGTACTGTCTTGCCGTAGGGATAATGGAAGAAGTGATTTTCCGCGGACTGATATTTCCGCTGTTTATGTATAAATTCAAACGGACGAAAAAGGGTCTGTTTCGGACGATTATCGTGTCTTCCGCCGTTTTCGGGTTGATGCATTTACTCAATATTATAGGAGGAGTGGCACCCTTCGTGATCGTGCAGGTCGTATATTCCTTTCTGATAGGCGCGATGTGCGCGCTCGTTTTGTTGTTCACGGGCAATATAATATTTCCGATACTTGTGCACGCGGTATTCGATCTCGGCGGACTTTTGTACGATTTCGAGTTTGCCGTCGGCAAGCAATGGACCGCCGTTCACGTGGCTATCACGGCTTTCTTTTCTATCGTTTGCGCGGCGGCGCTTATAACCGCGTTTTCCGTGCGCGACTTCGACGGCGTTTATACCCGTTTCGGTCTCGACGTAAGACCCGAAGAAAAAACTGTGGACAAATAAAAAAATATGTGTTAAAATATAACCGTTGAGATGGTTGTACGGTTGCGGGGATATATCCACGAGGAAAGTCCGAGCTCCACACGGCAGGATGCCGCCTAACGGACGGTGAAGGTGACTTCAAGGAAAGTGCAACAGAAAATAACCGCCGAAGACTTTGTTTTCGGTAAGGATGAAAAGGCAGGGTAAGAGCCTACCGACCCCTCGGTAACGCGGGGTGCAGTGTAAACCCCATTCGGAGCAAGATAGGGGCAACTCGTAAGATAGCCGGTCGGAGTTGCCTGCAAAACGTCGCTTGAACTTGTCGGCAACGGCAAGTCTAGATAGATAACCGTATTAAATGACAGAACTCGGCTTACAGACCATCTCGGCAAACGCATATAACGCCCGCCTTAAAAGGCGGGTTTGTTTTTTACGGAAATAGCGTTGAAATCGGGATGAAACCGTGGTATAATATAGCCGAGCGTGAATAAGTTGAACTCGGATAAGCGTAAGGAGTTATCGGAAATGGATATAAGAGAAATAATAAAAAAGTGCGATCACACGTTGCTTAAACAGACCGCTGCTTGGGAAGATATAAAGGTCGTTCTTGACGACGCGGTAAAATACGGTGCGGCGTCGGCTTGCATACCGCCGTCTTACGTAAGGGAAGCAAAGGATTACGTCGGGGACAAACTCGCCGTTTGTACGGTAATAGGCTTTCCCAACGGGTATAATACCACGGAAACAAAGGTGTTCGAAACGGAAAACGCCGTCGGTAACGGCGCGGACGAAATAGATATGGTAATAAACGTCGGACGGTTGAAAGCGGGCGATCGGAAGTACGTTTCGGACGAGATAAAAGCGGTAAAGGCGGCTTGCGGAGATAAAATACTGAAAGTAATAATCGAAACCTGCCTTTTGACCGAAGAAGAAAAGATTCTCGCTTGCGACGTCGTCACCGAAGCGGGCGCGGACTATATAAAGACTTCCACGGGTTTTTCTACGGGCGGCGCGACCTTTGAAGACGTCGCGCTTCTTAAAAAGCACGTCGGTAAAAACGTCAGGGTAAAAGCGGCGGGCGGCATATCTTCCGTAGAAGACGCCGAAAAATTCATCGATCTCGGCGCGGACAGGCTGGGGACGAGCAGGATAATAAATATAGTAAAAGGAGAGAAAAAATGAGTGAAAACAAAGTGCCTACGCCGCACAACTCGGCTAAAATCGGAGATTTTGCTCAAACCGTATTGATGCCGGGAGATCCCAAACGCTCGGAATATATAGCGAAAACTTATCTTGAAAACGCCGTTTTGGTAAACGACGTCCGCGGAGTAAAGGGTTATACGGGCTATTATAAAGGCAAGCGGGTTTCGGTTATGGCATCGGGTATGGGGCAACCGTCGATGGGGATATATTCGTATGAACTTTTCAATTTTTACGGAGTTGAGAATATAATAAGAGTGGGTTCTTGCGGTGCGCTCGATAAGGATTTGCACGTCCGCGACGTAATAATCGCTATGGGAGCCTGTTCAAACGGAAATTACGCCGGACAGTATTTTCTTCAGGGCACGTTTTGCCCGATAGCGTCTTTCGATCTCGTAAAAAGAGCGGTCGAAGAGTGCGAAAAGGCGGGCATAAATTACAAGGTCGGAAACATCCTTTCGTCGGACACTTTTTACGACGATTCAAAAAGCGGTATGGCGTGGAGCAAAATGGGCGTTTTGGGTGTGGAAATGGAGTCGGCGGCACTGTATTGCAATGCGGCGCGCGCAGGCAAAAAGGCTCTTTGCATATGCTCGGTAAGCGACAGTTTCGTTACCGACGAAATGCTTACGGCGGAAGAGAGACAAAACTCTTTAGACGATATGATACGCGTCGCCCTTGAAATAGCGTGAAATGAGAGTTTACGACGTTATAAAGAAAAAGCGCGACGGCGGAGAACTTTCCGCGTCAGAGATAAAAACGCTTATAGAAGGCTATGTAAAAGGCGATATTCCCGATTACCAGATGTCCGCGTTTCTGATGGCAGTGTATTTCAGGGGAATGACCGCGGCGGAGACGACGGCACTCACTCTCGCTATGACGGAAAGCGGCGAAAAGCCCGATTTTTCCGCGGTAAACGGATTCCGCGCGGATAAACACTCGACGGGCGGCGTAGGGGATAAAACCAGCCTGATAGTCGCTCCGATAGCGGCGTCGCTCGGCGTAAAAGTTGCGAAGATCAGCGGACGCGGACTCGGTCATACGGGCGGAACGGTCGACAAACTCGAATCTATACCGGGTTTTAA
>CAMNIW010000018.1 GCA_946540675.1 uncultured Clostridia bacterium
CGTCTCTATGCAGGCTCGCGACGGTGTAGTCGAGTTTGCCGAGAATATCTTCGGGCAGATCGACTTCGCCTTTAACATTATATATATTGAGTTCCGCGCCGTAAAGTATCCGCACGCCGAAAAGTTTTTTGTCGGCGTATCCGAGACTGCGAAAATAACTCTCTTTCGCGCCCGTCGGCATCTTTGGCGCGTGGTCGCATATACCGAGCGCGGAAAGGCCGCGTTTTGCCGCTTCTCTCGCGAGATCCGTGACGGTATCCCGCGTCGCGTGTCCGCTCGCTACGGTATGCGTATGCAAATCCGTTATCATCATATTTTTATTATATATCAACTTTCTCTAAAAAACAATAAAAATAACACAAATTTTTATCAAACTGCCCGAAAACAACAAAAAACAACAACACAAATCAAAAATTTTGTGAGTTTTTTGTTGTTTTGTGTTGACATTGCGGTTTTTGTATAGTATAATTTAATTGAAAAATAAGAGTGGAGCAGGATTGTCCTTGATTTGGGTATGGAGATAAAGATACCGGAAAACGGAGAAAAGATGCGCATTGTACAGGAACTCGTTCCCGGCAAGCAGATAAGCATAGCGCACGTAATAGCCAACCCCGATCCGATAATGTATCGGAAACTCGGACTTAATCCTGCCGTCGACTATTCCAAAAACTCTATCGGCGTCGTGTGTATGACTCCTGCGGAGTCCGCGATAGTGCTCGCCGACGTCGCGATAAAGGCGAGCGGTGCGGAGATAGGTTTTGTCGACAGGTTCAGCGGCACGCTTATTCTGCTCGGCACGGTGTCGGAAGTCACGGCTTCGATAGAAGCGGTTTTGTCTTACGCGTCGAAGATGCTTAAATTCACAGTCTGCGACTTTACCAAGACCTGATGAAAAAGAAGATAATGTTTATGGGTAGAAGCGGCGCGGGCAAGACGACGTTGACGCAGGCGCTCTACGGCGAAGACATAGAGTATCACAAGACTCAATACGTAAATTACAGTCAATATATAATAGACCCGCCGGGGGAATACATCGAAGACAAGCAGTTCGGCTTTGCTCTCGCGCTGTATTCTTACGAAGTGGACGTGATAGGATTTATTCTCGCGGCAAACGAGCCGTTCTCGCTCTATTCGCCTGCGACCACCGCGACGGCGACGAGAGAAGTCATAGGAATCGTCACGCAGATAAACGCCGACGGCGCGGACAGGGAACTCGCGGCGGAGTGGCTCAGGATAGCCGGTTGCGAAAAAGTTTTTTTTATCGACTCGGTAACGAGAGAAGGTCTGGACGAACTGATAGCCTATCTCGGCTGGGACGAAGAAAATAAATAAGTAAACAAATATAACGTCAATATACAATCAAGGAGAGAAAAATGGTCAACGAATTTGAAATCAAAAAACAAATTTGCGAAATCGGAAAAAGGATTTACAATCAGGGTATGGTTGCCGCCAACGACGGAAATATTTCGGTCAAGATAAGCGACAACGAATTTCTTTGCACCCCGACGGGCGTGTCCAAAGGATTTATGACTCCCGAATTTATCTGCAAGGTAGACAGAGACGGAAAGGTCATTCAGGCTAACCCCGGTTTCAAGCCGTCTTCCGAGATCAAGATGCATATGAGAGTTTACAGGGAAAGACCCGACGTCAATTCGGTAGTGCACGCTCACCCGATATACGCGACGTCTTTCGCGATAGCGGGCATTCCGCTCACTCAGCCCATAATGCCCGAAGCGGTCATCGCTCTCGGATGCGTACCCATAGCCGAATACGGCACGCCTTCCACCGAAGAGATCCCCGACGCGGTATCGAAATATCTTCAATACTTCGACGCGGTCCTTCTCGCCAACCACGGCGCGCTCACTTATTCGGACACCCTTCTCAACGCCTATCACAAGATGGAATCGGTAGAGTTTTACGCTAAACTTCTTTTCAATTCCAGACTTCTCGGCGGACCGAAGGAACTTTCCGAAGAGCAGGTGCAAAGGCTTTACGAGATACGCCGTCAGTTCGGACTCAAAGGCAAACATCCCGCCAACATTTGTCTCAACAACAAGAACGGAGAGAAGAGTTGTCATAACTGCGGCGGAAACTGCCAGTCTATTCCTTCGGCGAAAACCGCGGGGACGAGCGATGCGGACGTAGTCGCGGAGATAACCAAAAGGGTACTCGAACAACTCGGTCTTAAAAAATAATCGGAGGCCAAAATGAAATTTACCGAAAACGAAGTCGCCGAACTCGTCAAAGAAGTCGTAGCGAAGATCCAACTTGAAACGCCGCAGGCGGAAGCGGGCATTTTCGACGATATGAACGACGCGATCGCGGCGGCTAAGGAAGCGCAGAAAGTCGTAAGGGCGATGTCTCTCGACGCGCGCGAAAAGGTCATAGCGAATATAAGGAAAAAGACGAAAGAAAACGCCGAAATTCTCGCCCGTATGGGCGTCGAAGAAACGGGAATGGGCAACGTCGGACACAAGATATTAAAGCATAATCTCGTTGCCGAAATGACCCCGGGGACCGAAGATCTCAAAACGACCGCGTGGTCGGGAGATAAGGGACTTACCCTTATCGAGATGGGACCTTTCGGAGTTATCGGAGCGATAACCCCGTGCACCAACCCCAGCGAAACGATAATCTGCAACACGATAGGGATGTTCGCGGCGGGCAACACGGTCGTATTCAATACCCACCCGGCGGCGGTAAAGACGTCCAATTACGCCGTCAATATGATAAACAGGGCTTCGGTGGAAGCGGGCGGACCTTCCAACATCTGTTGCGCTTTGAGAAAGCCGACTATCGAGTCGAGCGGAGTCATGATGCACCACAAGGATATACAACTTCTCGTGGCGACGGGCGGTCCGGGCGTAGTTACGGCTGTACTTTCTTCGGGTAAGCGCGGAATAGGCGCGGGCGCGGGCAATCCGCCGGCTCTCGTCGACGAGACCGCGGACGTAAGAAAGGCGGCGGAAGACATAGTAAACGGCTGTACTTTCGACAACAACCTTCCGTGCATAGCGGAAAAGGAAATAGTCGCGGTAGACAGCGTTTGCGACCGACTTATTAAATATATGGTGGAAGAACAGGGCTGTTATCTCGCGTCAAAGGAGATACAGGACAAACTCGTCGCCACCGTGATAACCCCCAAGGGGTTGAACAGGAAATGCGTCGGAAGAAGCGCGAAAGCCCTTCTCAAAATGGTCGGAGTCGACGTTCCGGACAGCATACGCTGCATAACGTTCGAAGGCGAAAAGGAGCATCCGCTCATCGCTACCGAACTTATGATGCCCATACTCGGCGTTGTCAGGGCAAAGGACTTCGACGACGCGGTCGAAAAGGCGCTTTGGCTCGAACACGGCAACAGGCACTCGGCGCATATACACTCTAAAAACATAGATCACATAACGGCGTACGCAAAGGCTATGGACACGGCGATACTCGTCAAAAACGGTCCGTCCTACGCGGCGCTCGGCTTCGGCGGAGAAGGCTACTGCACGTTCACGATAGCAAGTCGTACGGGCGAAGGTCTGACCGCGGCGCACACTTTCACCAAGTCGAGAAGGTGCGTTATGACCGAAAATTTATGTATCAGATAAACGGAGAACGATATGGACGCAAATAACATAGAAGAAATAGTAAGAAAGATATTGTCCGATATGAAGGGCGGAAGCGTTTCGGCTCCCAAGGCGAGCGGCCCGATACCCGAAAAGGCGAGAGTCGCTATGCTCGTCGAAAAGGAAAGATTCGAAATTCAGGAGTATAAGATCCCCGAAGTCGGCGACGGCGATATTCTCGTAAAGGTCGAAGGGTGCGGCGTATGCGGCACCGACGCGCATGAGTTCAAGAGAGATCCGTTCGGTCTTATCCCCGTAGTTCTCGGACACGAAGGCACGGGCGAAATCGTCAAGATGGGCAAAGACGTAAAATTCGACAGCGCGGGCAAACCGCTCGCAGTCGGAGATAAGGTCGTTACCTGTATGATATTCGGCGACGAGCCGGAGATCACGATGTTCGATCTCAACAAACAGAACGTTGGCAAAGCCGACGTTTACGGACTTATCAAGCACGACGGCGACAACTACTTCACGGGTTGGTTCGGAGATTACATACTTATAAAGAAGGGTTCGTCCGTCTTCAACGTCAGCGATCTCGATCTCGATTCGAGAATACTCATCGAGCCCTGCGCGGTGTTGGTTCACGCCGTAGAGAGAGCCAAGACCACGGGAATACTCAGGTTCAATTCGAGAGTGGTGGTACAAGGTTGCGGCCCCATCGGACTTATATGTATAGCCGTACTCCGCACTATGGGCATAGAGAACATAGTGGCGGTCGACGGCAACGAGCAAAGGCTTGCCTTTGCCAAGCGTATGGGTGCGGAAAAATCGGTCGATTTCAGGAACTATAAGGGAGCGGAAGCGCTCGGCGAAGCCGTTCACGAAGTATTCGGCGGACATTATGCGGACTTCGGTTTCCAGTGCACGGGCAACCCCGTAGCGCACGCCAACATCTACAAGATGATAAGGAAAGGCGGCGGACTTTGCGAACTCGGCTTCTTTATCAACGGCGGCGACGCGACGATAAATCCGCACTTCGACCTTTGCGCAAAGGAGATAACGCTCGTCGGAAGTTGGGTATACACGCTCAGGGATTACGCGACGACGTTCGACTTTTTGAAGCGCGCTCAGGGTATAGGACTTCCCATAAAGGAACTCATAACCCACAGATTCCCGCTCGACAAGATAAACGACGCGTTAAAGACCAACCTTGCCATGCAGGGACTCAAAATAGCGATAATAAACAACTGACGGTATAAATTACGGCAAGCCCCGCCGTTCGCGGCGGAAAAACGAAGGTAAACTATGTCAAAAGCAGTAGGAATATTGGAAGTATACGGATTGACGACGGCGTTCGTCGCGGCGGACGCGGCGTGTAAAGCGGCGGACGTCACTCTGGAAAACTTCGACAAAAACAAACCGGCAAACGCCGACAAACTCCCCGTGCCCCTGCTCGTCACGATAAAGATACGCGGAGACGTATCGGCGGTGGAAGAGGGACTCAAAGCGGCGAGAGCGGCGGCGGAAAGTCTTACGGGCGTAGTTGCCGAACACATTATAGCAAATCCCGCGGAAGACACGCAAAAAATGCTTGTTTTAAGCGGAATGGATAAAAAATAGAAAATAAAATCGGAGGAAAAAATATTATGGCACTCGAAGCATTGGGAATGGTTGAAACCAGAGGACTTACCGCGGCTATAGAAGCGGCGGATTCCATGGTAAAAGCGGCTCAGGTAACTCTTATCGGAACGGAGAAGATCGGAAGCGGTCTTGTTACCGTAATGGTAAGGGGCGACGTCGGCGCCGTCAAAGCGGCTGTCGAAGCGGGCTCCGCCAACGCCGCAAGACTCGGCGAACTCGTAGCGACTCACGTTATCCCCAGACCGCACGGCGACGTAGAGAAAATTTTGCCTTCTTTTAACAAATAATTATTGAATTTTCGGTACGTACACAATGAAAAAGGCTCTTGGATTTTTTGAAATATCGGGCGTAGTCGCCGCCGTAACGGCGCTTGACCTGATGGCGAAGGCGGCTGACGTCGAATTCGTCACCTGGGAAAAGAAACTCGGCGGCAGGCTCGTGACGATCATAATCCGCGGCGAGGTATCCGCGGTGACCGCGGCGATCGAGGCTGCTTATTCCGGCGGAATAAGAAAGCCCGCTTGCAAGGCGGTTATCGCCAACCCGCACGAAGAAGTGGAGAGAATTGTCCAGAAGAGCAGAGACAGGCTTTATAAGACGTTACAGGCTCAGGCGGAAAAGACTGAACAAAAATCTGCAAATAACGAAAGTTATATAAAAGAAGTATAATAAAAAAGGAGAGAAAAATATGGCACTCGAAGCATTAGGAATGGTTGAAACAAGAGGACTTACCGCGGCTATCGAAGCGGCGGATTCCATGGTCAAAGCGGCCAACGTGGTTCTTATCGGAACGGAGAAGATCGGAAGCGGTCTCGTTACCGTAATGGTAAGGGGCGACGTCGGCGCGGTCAAGTCCGCGGTAGAAGCGGGTTCGGCTAACGCTGCCAAACTCGGCGAACTCGTAGCGACTCACGTTATCCCCAGACCCCACAATGACGTCGAGAAGATTTTACCCGTACTCAAGTAAAATTTTTTGACACCTACCGCCTTCGCGGCTGACGCCGCGAAGGCGTAAAAAGGGGGCTTTCGCCCCGCGAAAAACGAGCGATATAAAGTATCGTCTATTTTTGTTTGCGTAAAATATACGCATTTCGGAGAGTAAATGAACGCGGCTGAAATAGAGAGAATAACACGTATTATTCTCGATAATATCAACAAAAAAACCGAAGAATCGGCTACGGGTTATACCGTTCCGATAGGCGTTTCCGCAAGGCACGTACACCTTACGCAGGAAGACGTCGAGACCCTTTTCGGAAAGGGTTATCAACTGACCAAGAAAAAGGATCTTATGGGCGGTCAGTTCGCGTCCAACGAGCAGGTCACGCTCGTCGGGCTCAAACTCCGCGCGATAGAAAACGTAAGGATCCTCGGACCTGTCAGAAAAGCGTCGCAGGTAGAGATATCCGCGACGGACGCCGTTAAACTCGGCGTAAGAGCCCCCCTTCGGGAGTCGGGCAAGATCGAGGGTTCCGCACCGATAGCGGTAGTGGGACCGTGCGGAGCGATATACCTTAAAGAAGGGTGTATCGTCGCAAAAAGGCATATACATATGTCGCCTATGGACGCCGTCAGGGCGGGAGTTAAAAACGGCGATATAGTATCCGTTAAAGTCGGCAACGAAAGGTCGACCGTCTTTAACAACGTTTTGATAAGAGTAGATCCTACGTTCACGCTCGAAATGCACATCGACACGGACGAAGCCAACGCCGCCGAGATACGCACGGGTATGACCGCGGAACTAATAAAATAAAGGGTAAAGAGATATGTTGATCGGGAAAGTCGTCGGATCGGTAGTATCCACGAGAAAATGCGACAACCTTGTCGGAAACAAATTTATGATAATCGAGCCGATACCCAGCCTTAAAGTGACGAGCAGGATAGTAGCCGTCGACAAAGTGGGCGCGGGCATAGGCGAGATCGTTCTCATAGCGCAGGGAAGCGCGGCGAGAATAGGTTGCGGCGATGAAAAAGCGCCGATCGACGCCGCTATCGTCGGAATAATAGACGAAGGGCAAAATTTGGATTTGGAGTAAGGCTTATTAAATGGACGTCGCCGCTTTAAGCAAAATTTTAAGAGAAAACGGGGTAGTCGGCGCCGGCGGCGCGGGCTTTCCTTCGTACGCAAAACTTAATACGAGATGCGAGACCGTTCTCTTGAACTGCGCGGAGTGCGAGCCGCTTTTAAGGCTTCACAGACAACTTCTCGCAAAAGAAACGGAAGATATAATTTCCGCTTTTGAAGAAGTAAGAAAGGCCGTCAGAGCGAAGGAAGGCATAATTTGCGTCAAGGAGCATTACGTGGACGCGATAGAAGCCGTTACGTCGGTCATTTCCGAATATAAAGATTTGAAAATATGCACGCTTCCCCCCGTGTATCCCGCGGGCGACGAAGTGACTATGATATACAGGGCAACGGGAAAGGTAGTGCGTCCGGGCGGTCTTCCGATAGAAGTCGGCGTCATCGTGTACAACGTTGAAACGATATACAACGCAAAAAGGGCGATGGAAGGGAGTCCCGTAACGAGCAAACTCGTGACGATCGCGGGCGAAGTCAAAAACCCCGTTACCGTAAGGGTACCGATAGGCGCGAGATTAAGCGAAGTAATAGAACTCGCGGGCGGAGAAACCGCCGAAGACTGCGTGTTTTGGGTCGGCGGCCCGATGATGGGCGTTATCGCCGGCAAAGATGCGCCGATAACCAAGACCACCAACTCGGTATTCGTTTTGCCGAGAGAAAGTTATATAGTAAACAAACTCAAAACCGACAACAAAGTCGAGATGGCGAGAGCCGCCGCGTGTTGTTGTCAGTGCAGGCTTTGCACCGACCTTTGTCCGAGACACAATCTCGGACATCCGATCGAGCCGCACAAGATAATGCTTGCGACGGCGTGCAACAATTTCAAGGACGTCAACGCTTTTCTGAATACTTTTTACTGTTGCGCGTGCGGCGTGTGCGAACTTTTCGCCTGTCCGCAGGGGCTGTCGCCGAGAAAACTCATACAACTCGTAAAAGGCGGACTCAGAGCCAACGGGATAAAATCCGAAAACGCGGTGCAGTCCGCGGTAAATCCCGAGTACGAACTCCGTTCGGTGCCGATAGATCGGCTGATAGCGCGGCTCGGCGTAGGCAAATACAGGGCGAAAGCGCCGCTCGACAACGGCAAGAAGACGGGATTCGACGAAGTAAAGATACTTTGTTCCCAGCATATAGGCGCGCCTGCCAAGCCGTCCGTAAAGGTCGGAGATCGGGTAAATGAAGGCGACGTTATAGCGACTGCCGCGGACGGGCTTTCGGTAAATATACACGCGTCGATAGACGGAACGGTGACGGCGGTCACTGAAAGAGCGATAACGATAAAGGCGAAGTAATATGAGCAAAGCGATAGGAATGATTGAATACAAGACGGTCGCAAAGGGCGTCACCGCGACCGATCTTATGGTCAAGACCGCGGAAGTCGACATAATCGAAGCGCAGACCGTGTGTCCGGGCAAATACATATCCATAGTCACGGGCGAACTCAGTGCGGTACGTGCGTCGGTCGACGCCGCGAAGACGGCTTATCCGGCGGATCTTATCGACAGTTTCGTGCTGGGCAACCCCGACGCGACCATATTCCCCGCGATAATGGGGACGACCGAAGTCGGATTCGGAAACGTGTCCGCGCTCGGCGTGATAGAGACTTTCGACGCGGCGCAGATAATCGTCGCCGCCGATAACGCCGTGAAGACGGCGGACGTCAGGCTTATAGAGATAAGGCTTGCGCGCGGTATGTGCGGAAAGTCTTACGTAATGCTCACCGGCGAAGTCGCCGCGGTTCAGGCGTCTATAGAACGCGCCAAAGAAGCGGTCGCAAACAGCGGTATGTTCTTAGACAGCACGGTAATAGCGAGACCTGACAAAAAACTCATAGAAAAAATACTGTAAACACAAAAATTGCAAACCGTCTTGTTTCGATTTGCAATTTTTTCAAAAAGGGTGGAAAATGCTTGCGGTTGAGAGAAAAAACAGAATACTCGCGATACTACAAAGCGAAAAAAGGGTAGTCGTCGGGGAACTTTCGAAGCGTTTCGACGTATCGGAAGAGACCATACGCCGCGACCTTGAAAAACTCGAAAACGAAGGTCTTGTGGTCAAGTCGTACGGCGGCGCGGTTCTTAACGAAGAAAACCAGACCGATATGCCGCTCGCGGTGAGAAAGCGCACCAACGTCGAAGGCAAAAAGACGATAGCGGACATCATATCGTCGTTCATAAAGGACGGCGACAGTCTGATGCTCGACAGTTCGTCTACCGCGCTGTTTGTCGCAAAGAGCATAAAAGACCGCAAGAATATGACGATAATCACAAACTCTCTCGAAATACTCATCGAACTCAAAGACCAGAGAAACTGGAAGATTTTTTCGAGCGGCGGACTTTTGGGCGAAGATTCACTCGCGCTCGTCGGCAGTCAGGCGGACAAGATGATATCGGGTTTTCACGTCGACGCGTCGATAATATCCTGCAAGGGATTCGACATAAACAAAGGTTTTACCGATTCCAACGATATGCACGCGTCTACAAAGCGGGCTATGCTTGCCAATGGCGATAAAAGGGTGCTTGCGGTGGACAGCAGCAAGTTCAACCGCATTGCGTTCAACGTAGTCGGGGGGCTCGACGATATAGACGTCATCGTCACCGACGTAAAGCCGTCCGAAGAGTGGTTGCAAAAATTCAGATTTTCGGGCGTAGAGTGTCTTTATCCGGAGGAATGATCTATGACGAAGATATTGTGTTTTGCCAACAATAAGGGCGGCAGCGGAAAATCCACTACCTGTGCGAGCGTCGCTTACGCCTTTGCCGAGCGCGGCAAAAAAGCGCTCGTTATCGACGGCGATATGCAGATGAATCTCACCCTTTCGTTTTTCCCCGAAGAGCAGGCTCTGGAGATTGCGAAATCGGAGAAAAATCTCTACTGCGCGATAAAGGAACAAAAGCCGCTCGGTAACTATATTTACAATACGTCATACGAAAATATCGACATAATACCGTCTTCCACGCTTATGAGTTCGATAGAATTCGAACTGTTTTCCAAGTGGCAAAGGGAGTTTATTTTAAGGAAACTCTTAAAGGAAGTAAAAGAGAGCGGAGTATACGATTATATACTTATCGACGCTCCGCCGACGCTCGGTTGCTGGGTAATGAACGTCCTGTCGGCGTCCGACAGCGTGATAATACCGGTAGAAGCGAGTCCGTGGGGACTTTTCGGACTTGCCAATATGTTCGAGTTTATCGGACAGGTAAAGGAACTTTCGCCCGAATTGAACCTTCTCGGCGTGGCGGTGACAAAGGTCGACGCGAGAAAAAACTATTTCAGGCAGACTATGGAAACGCTCAGGGGCGAAGACGGGATAAAGGTTTTCGACAGCGTAATACATCTCGACAGTTCGGTCGAGTGGGCGCAGGACAACAGTATGCCCGTCGGCGCGTACAAGAAGTCGTCGAGAAGCGCGAAAGAGTATTCGGCGCTTGCCGAAGAAATACTCTCCGCGTTATAACGGTATAAAAATAATATAAGGAGAATAAAAAATGGCGGTAGGAACGGGAAGCCTTAAAAGGGCTGCGTCGGCAGGCAAGAAGACCGAGATCTTCGCCGTGCCCGACAATAACGTAGTAGTGATAGGAACCGACTCTCTCGACTATGAGAGAAAGGCGGCGGACAAAAATCTCGTGAAGTCTGTCAAAGTTTACGGCGTGATATTGCCGATAGTCGTCACGGGCGGGGAAAAATTCAAGGTAGTCGACGGAGCGAAGCGCCTTAACGCGCTTGCCGAACTCGGCGTAAAGACGGTTAAAGCGGTCGTTATAGACGCCGAAGAAAAGGCGGTGGCGGCGGAACTTAAAAAGTATTCCGAAAAAGCCGTCGATCCGAGAGAAGAAAAATTCAGACTTATCGAGAGATTGCCGACGGGCGATCTTCCGATATACTTGCTTTGATGAAGTCGCCCTTCGGGGCGATTTTTTCTTGTGCGGCGGCAAAAATCCGCTCTTTTGTTCGCGGCGTGTTTTTCGCGCCCCGACGCGCTTGACTTTTTTCTTAATAAGGTCTATAATCTACATATGTGGAAAAACGGAACTTTTTCCCCCGAAAAAACCGATCAAAGGAGAAAAGCAATGGACACCGCGATAAAGAAGCCCGACAGAAGGGTGATAAAGACCAAAAGGGCGATAAGAAACGCCTTCGTAAAACTGTTATCCGAAAAAGATTACAACGATATAACGATAAAGGACATAGCGGACGCCGCCGACGTTGACAGAAAGACCGTATACAATTATTACAGCGGCATTTTCGAGATCCGCGACGAACTCGAAGACGAACTCATACGCCTTTTGGACGAAGCGATAGAAAAACTCGATTTTCGGAAGAATATAGGCAATCCGCAGAGATTTTACGAGATATTGACTGAAGTTATCGGCGAAAATCTCGAACTGTACGGCAATCTTCTGAAAATCGAAGCCAAATCGTACGTGATAAGGAAGATAGTCGGCATACTTATGGACAAGATGCTTAAAGCGCTGAAAGACAGCCCGTTCGAGATGAGCGACATAAAGAAACTCGATCTGATCGCTCAGTTTATAACGTCGGGAATGATCTCCGCGTATCAGCAGTGGTACAATTCGGGTATGTCCTTGCCGCTCGAAGAAGTTTCAAAACTTATAGGGACTATAATTCTTTACGGCATAACCAGTCTCGATAAATAATAATTTTCCTTATTTTATCTTAAATTTTGAGAATAAAGACGCTTTTGCCCGCGAACGTATCGCGGGCATTTTTATACCCCAAAAGAGATATAAGTATAACTTATACCTGCTATAAAAAATAATGAAGACGGAAATTTTCGCAATAAGTTGACAACGTAATCGGAAAAATATAAAATATTCTTAATTTATTAGTAGGAAAAGGGATTTTTAACGAGAATTATTCTTATTCCCGACGAGTTTTTACCCGAAACGGATCGGTTCCTATCCGATAATCAGACGGCTTATACATAAGATTATTTTATAAATGGAAATCAAGCAGGAGGCAGACAATGAAAAAGAAGTTTTTTGCAAACGCGGTATTGTCGATAGCGATGAGCG
>CAMNIW010000019.1 GCA_946540675.1 uncultured Clostridia bacterium
GGGCAAAAGCAAAGGATAGCGATAGCGAGAGCGCTCATCAAAGAGCCGAGAATAATAATGGCGGACGAACCCACGGGCGCGCTCGACAGCGCCACGGGCAAGCAGGTTTTCGACACGCTTAAAAAACTTTCCGCCGACAGGCTCGTCATAGTCGTTTCGCACGACAGGGAATTTGCCGAGATATACGGCGACAGGATAATAGAACTCAAAGACGGCAAAATAATTTCGGACGAGACCAAGGAAAAAGTGGCTTCCGAGATGATAAGCGACAACGTTTCTGTCATTGCGGCGGACACTCTTTCGGTAAAAAGCGGAAAAAGTCTCAGCGACGCCGACGTCAAAAGGATAGCGGAGTTTATCAAAAACTCCGACGGCGAACTCCTTATATCGGGCGGCGAGAAAAACGTCGCCGCGTTCAAGGCGGCTAACCGCATAGCCGAAGACGGTTCTTCGGAGAGATTTGAAAAGACCGATACGGACGGGATAAAGGCGAGAGAATACACCAAAGAAGAAAGCACTTTCGTCCGCTCGCGTCTGCCTTTCGCAAAGGCGGTAAAGATGGGCGCGTCTTCGCTCAGGGTAAAGCCTTTCAGGTTGTTTCTTACTTTGCTTTTATCAACCGTGGCGTTCGTTATGTTCGGCGTGGCGTCCACGCTTATGGCATACAAAGAAGAAGCCGTTCTCCGCGAGAGTTTCGCGGCTTCGGATTATAAAGAGATAGCCTTAAACAACTACTATTACGTCCACGAAACGTACTATAACGACGGTAAAAAGACGGGGTCTTACGATTCCGAGCATCTGACTTATTTCACCGACGAAGATTATTCGGATTTCGTAAATAAGATGGGTACGGGCGTTATTCCCGCGTTCAAATTCGGCGCGGGCAAGAGTTCTAACGCCACGACCGTAAAAAATGCCGAAACGGGGTCTTCCGTTCCCGTCACGATGACCGATTTTTCCGTGACCGCGTTCGCGGCGAAGGGCGGCGGAAATCCGTCCGTCGTAATGCTTGCCGGCAATTATCCCGAACAAAAAGACGAAGTCGCGGTAAGTTCGTTTTTTGCCAAGACTATAATGAAAAACAAACTCCACGGGGTAAAAGACGACGGCAATATAAATTACGACGAAACGATATCCGTCGGCTCCGAAAGCGACCTTGTCGGCAAAAAGGTGATATGCGGCATAGCCGGACAGCAATTTGTATTCAAAATTTCGGGCGTGTTCTCCGCGGGGGAGATATCCGACAAATACGACGGCTATGACGACCCCGACAAAATAGCCAAATGGAACTTTTTGAAAGTCGCGGCGTTTTCGGCATACTTGTCCGAAACTTTGCAAAAGGTGTTCTTCGTATCCGACGATTTTTACGGCTTCGTTGCGGAAAAAACGTCGTATACGCCGAGAGTTCCGACCGACAGGAACAAATATTTCAAAGACGGGCAGGGCGTGGAATTCGAGACGTCGGGCGATTACGGCGTATGGTTTTACAGTTACAGGGAATATGACAAAACCGCCGCCGATATGCTTCCCGTATACTTCTTCGGGGAAGAGAAGACCGCTCTTTCGCGCGGCGAGATAATAGTCGAACTTCAACAACTGCCAGGTTACGGGGATATATCGGACGAAGACGCGGAAAGGTGGAAAAACTCCCATACGGAATACTCCGCGAAATCGGCGGAAGAGAACGCTCTCGCGGAGTCGTATTATAATACGTATACCGCATCCGGACAGGAAGATAAGGAAGCCTTGTACGAGTACAAAAAACATCGGAGACTTTCCGACGTATATAACGTTACGGCTGATAGTCCTTATGCCGCGGTGTCGCAAATAAAGACGATTGCAAGCGTCTACGGAGACGAGTCCGACCGTATCACCGAAGAAGAAAAGAATATCTACACGCCTATCTTACGGGAAATATTCACCGATTACGTTTCGCTCGTCGGTTCGATCCGCCCGTCGGACGGCGCGGCGGTAAGCGGGAAAATAGCGGGGTTTTATTATAATCCTGCGAGAAGCGGCGAAGATTTGGCTATCGGCGCGTATATAAGTTCGGACGACGTAAAAATTTTCAAGTACGCGACTCCGAATCACGTCGAAAGACGCACCGCATACGAACTCAAAGATTCCGCGGAGTATTACGACCTTTTATATATCCCGTGCAACGGCGCGCATAAAGCGGATTTTGAAAGAGTCCTTCGCGGTATGGACGGCGCCGCCGCCGACGATTCCTTCTATTCTACCGAAAACAGCCTTTACAGGAATATAAAGGCGATAAGCGGAACCGTATCCACGATGAAAAAGGTGTTTTTATACGTCGGTATCGTCTTTGCGGCGTTCGCGGCGTTGCTCCTGTTCAATTTCATAACCATATCCATCAATGACAAGATGCACGAGATAGGCGTTCTCCGTGCGGTCGGCGCAAGGGGAACGGACGTATTCAAGATATTCTTCTCGGAGTCGTTCATAATATCGGCTATATGTCTTGTCGTGTCCGTCGTGGGAACGATCTTTCTTCTCTCTTACTTAAACGGAGAGATCACCGGCGCGTTGACTTTCAGTATGCGTTTGCTCGTATTCGGTCCCGTATCTCTCGGTATGATGATAGCGGTGGCGTTAGGGGTCGCGTTTTTGGGAACGTTTCTTCCGGTTTTGCGCATTTCGCGCAAAAAACCCGTCGATTCCATGCGCGCGGGCTGATTTTTATAAAAAACCTAAAAACTCCGCACGTGCGGAGTTTTTTTGCGCCTTATCGCAAAAAACTTAATACGTATTCAAAAATTATTCACAAAAATAACAAAAAAACACAAAATTTTGTTGACATAGGCGTAACTTTTTGTTACAATGCGATAAAGAATTGAAAGACTTGCGGGACGAGAATTGCGTGCAAAAACGATTCTCGTTCCGTTTTTATATAAGAAAAAAACAAATCGGCTATATAATTCGGAACAAAGTGTTATTACAGGGAGGTCAGGTGCATCGGTATAAGTTTTTCAGAGGTGTAGTATGAGTAATTTGAAGAAGTTTTTGGGTAAAAAATCACTGCTTGCGTATGCTTTGGCAGTGATTTTCTTGTGCGTTTTTGCGGCGGCTTTCGTTTCGTTCGGCAAAAAAGGCGACCGCGGCGCGATAGAAGCGCGCGCCGACGGCGAACCCGTCTACGCCGCTTACCTTCGCAGGGGCGGTAACGGGGCGCTCAGGCAATTGCCGGCAAGACAGGAAAGTACGGTGTATCTCGGCTCTTATCACGGAGCCCCCGTCAGGTGGTATGTTCTGGCACAGGGGACGGGAAATAACGACCAGGGTACTATGCTTTACTCGTATGATAAAGAAGTACTTCCTAAAAGAGAGTATCAATTTTTCACTATGAATTCTTTTGCCGATTTGATAAATTTATGGGCGTCGTCATATCTCAGAGCGTCTCTCAACGGCACGCCGTATATTCGGAATTTTTCTAATAGCCAAATTATGGAATGGAACGGAGAATCTTTGACGGATGAGATTTTCGGCACAAGCGGGGCTATAAGATCCAACCTTTTGCCGACGTCCAACAATACCGAAATATATAAATATGATCACGGCAATAAGAAATTCACGGCAAGCGCGAGCCATATCGGGAACACCGTGTTTAATAGACTGCAAAGCGATCCGCGGTTCAAGGCGTATTTTGAAGATTATTACGAATTCACCGAAGATTATCTCTTCCCGTTAAAACCGCGCGACCATTCTTTTGCAAACGGGTTTACCTATATGGACGAATTTGGAGTGCCGGCACCGGATCCGCCCGCGATTTACGGCGGATACGACGACGGTTTGACCGTTTATAACGATACGAGATTTTTCGTCCACGACGAGAGACAAAGACTTGGAAATACCGGTCTCAGAAACGCGGTCAGCGGTGACCCTTCCCAAAGCGGTATAGCAGCGCAGGCTTGCATAAATTTTACGGGATCGTTCGAGTCGACGACGGAAACCAATAATTTACAACAGCGTCTGGCATTCAACTACAACCACGGCGGAGTGACCTTTGCCGTTTCGGGCAGTTATGAAGATCAGTGGCTTAACGGAACCGTTCCGAGTTCTCAGGGCAACCGCCCCGCGTATAAACTGTTTTTAAGCGGCGATCCTGCCGTAGGCAACATTACGTATGCCGTTCCGTCTTCGGCTCTCGTCGTCGACGGTGATCTCAGGATAAATTTAAATTCAATAGATACGAACAATTATATAGACAAATATATGCTCGTCGTAAAAGACGAGCTCGGTAACGTCGTATCGAGCCGCGGCGTAGATCCCGCGGATTATTCTTTATCAGGCGTACCGCTCGATCCGAGCGTTGTCGAAAACGGCGGAATAAAGAGCGGATACACTTTATCCGTCTTCGGCTATAAGAGCACCGAAGGCAACGCTACGGCTTACTGCACTGACGTAAAGACCGTTCAACTCAAAAACAAGAAGAGTATAAATCTTTCGC
This sequence comes from uncultured Clostridia bacterium, assembly GCA_946540675.1. GTDB lineage: Bacteria > Bacillota > Clostridia > Christensenellales > Borkfalkiaceae > UBA10281. The sequence continues at coordinate 4,469 of CAMNIW010000019.1, forward strand.
TTGTTGGGGTGACTGACGGACAGTTGCCTTCCGCGGTTTACGGCGATCCGAATTCCGTAGGCGTTGTCATATCCGTAAACTCAGGGTTTCCGCCGAGCGGATATACTTATACTTTGCAGTACTGCGACGAAATCGTGGGAGAATGGATTACGGGACTGCCGACCGATGTCGGAAGATATCGCGTAGTGGCATACGGTGAAGAGACCGAAGAATATGCCGAAGCGTTAAGCGAGTCCGCGCTTTTGGTGATCACGCCGCGAAAGCTTTCCGTAAATTTTGTCGACGTACACAACGTGTCTCCGGGTTACGGCGAACGATCTTATAACGGTCATCCGTACGTTATAAACGCAATATTTTCCAATCTCGTCGGCGGAGACTCTTTTACTCCGATAATCAGCGGCGCGGGAGAGATAAACGCAAGCCCCGACGACGAATCGAAATATCACGCGTTCGTCAGCGATTTTACACCCGCCGAGCCCTTGTCCCGTAAAGAAAATTACGAATTGCCCGAAAATTTATACGAATACCTTATAACCAGGCGGACGACGGCTTTACAGTGGAACGGAACGAGCTTGCCTTACAACAAAGGGGAGCAGTGCGCCGTGCCCGTATGGAACGACGAAGTTCCCCTTCAATCGGGTTGTTCGGTAGTTGCGACGGGCGGCGGCACAAACGTAGGCACGTACACGGCGACGGCGAGCATAACGGGCGTCGATGCGGGTAACTATATCGTTGTCAATCCGACGCAACAATTCGAGATAATAAAAGCTTTCGCGCCAATCGTATGGGTAGACCTTAATCAAGTATACAGCGGCGGACAGAAAGAACCGACGGTTGGTTGGGACGATATGGATACTTATCCCGACGAACTTCCGAGAGTCGTAGAACAGACTATGGTTTCCGCCGGCATTTATACCGTGACGGCGGTATATAACGGCGAAGATAAAGACAACTATATTTTGACAAACGATACCGAGACTTTCATCATACAAAAATACGCCGCCACCGTTACGCTTTCGGGAGACGCGGTTTACGGCAAGGCGGCTAATATCCATACGGCTCTTCAAAGCAGTGTCGGGCTTCAGCCGGGTCAGGAACTCTTTTTGAAAAGTCAAATGGAAGAACACATAGAGTTCGATACTAACTGGACTACGACGAGCCCCGTTTCGGGCACGTATTACGTCTACGTAAAAGGGCATAATCAACCCGTTTACAAAGACACCGCGACGCTTAACGACTTTGAGGTGACCTATATGCGCGGCATAGTAATCGCAAGCAAAGACGTTGTAATTGCGATCGATTGGTGCGACGACGACTTTACTTATAACGGGGACGAACAGACCGTCACCGCCGTAGGGCAACTTGGCAGCGGCTTGCAGGTAGGTCTTGCGGTTACCGTCGACAGAGTTTTCAAAGACGCCGGTTCGTACACCGCGACGGCGGCTCTTCCCGATACCGACAATTACTCTATGGACGGCTCGTTGACTACGGTCAAGGCGTATACGATGAAGCGCGCGGCGGCTACCGCGGAATGGAATTATCCGTCTTCCGTCAGTTACGACGGGACGCAAAAGGATCCCGCGGTAGGCTGGCGGCACTCGTCCGTTATTCCCCAAGGCTTGCTTACCGTAAATTCCGAAACAAGGGTAAATGCCGGCACTTATACCGTTTCCGCCGTATACGACGGCGCCGACGCCGACAACTTCGATGTAACTTGCGAAGATTTCGTTCTTGAAATATTGCGCGTCGCGTTACAGGCGCATCTTCACGGGTCCGCGATTTACGGGCAGCCGGCGGTTTTGTCTTACACCGTATCGGGCGTCGTTGTCGCCGGTGAAGAAAATCTCGTAAAGGCGGCTCTCGACTCCGTAACTCTTGCTACCGATTGGACTACGTCGAGTCCTGCCGGCGGAACGTACAAAGTATACGTCGACGGACACGACGAAGAAATATATATCGACAACGACTCTCTCGCCAATTACAGGGTAGAATGGGTCAGGGGATCGTTTGACGTAACCACCAAGAAAATCATAAATATCTTGTGGTGCGCGGATGACTTTACGTATACGGGAACCGTGCAGACGGTAACTGCGACGGGCGAGGCGGAAGACGGCACGTCGGTCGATATCGATATATCTGTAAACAAGCCGTTTAAGGATGCGGCGGACGATTACGTCGCTACCGCGAGCCTTTCGGTTACGAACGCCCAGTCGTATTATTTCGATACGGGTGTTTCCACGACTCATAACTATACTATAAAGCGCGCGGCGGCTACCGTAGTATGGAGCGGTCTTACCGCGACTTACGACGGAACGCAAAAAGATCCGAGTGCCGCGTGGGCGTCGTCTTCGGTCGTACCGACGGAACTTCCGACCGTTGACGGCGGAGCGAGAATAAACGTCGGAGAATACCCCGTAACCGCGGCGTATAACGGCGCCGACAAGGACAACTTCACGGTACACGGAGCGGAAAATGTTTTCACTATAACCAAGGCGACCGTCGCGGTAACGGTGGTTTTAGTAAATTCTTCCATAACTTTCGGGGAAAATTACGAAGCGAATATCGGCGTGACGTGGGCTATTCCCGACGACTCTTCCAACGAAGCGTCGTTAAAGGCGTTGCTTTCGGGTTACGAAAGGTTAGGCGACGTCGGGACTTATACGATAACGCTCGATTTCGGTAAAGCCGAAGACGAGTCGAGAAGATCCGCGGAAACCTTCCTTGACAACTACGTGATAACGGTTACTCCCGCGACTCTCGTGGTCGCTCCCGCGTCTCTCCATTCTTTCAGCATAAGGGCGATAAACTGGACTTACGGCGACGAGCCGCGACTTCCCGAAGTAAACGTAACGGGTATAGAGAACACGGAACTTCCGGCGTATACGATCAAGTGGTCTGTATACGGCGACTATATCAACGAAACGGATTTTTCGGCGGAACAGCCGAAAAAGGCGGGCGAATATTTCGTCTGGGCGGAAACCGTGGCGGGCAATTACTATCAGCACGTTTCGTCTCGGAAAAAACTCACCGTGAGCAAGGCTCAACTGTACGTCTACGGAGCCGATACCGAAGTCGAATACCGCAAGGCGGCAAAATACGCCTATACGGCGAGCGGCTTTAAGTACGACGACGGCGACGACCCCGCGATAAAGGCGCGGATAGAAGCGTCGTTTACGTCCGACTATACCGTGGGGGCAAAAGCAGGCGAAACGTTCGAAGTGATTTTTTCGGGCGGAATCGAACTCGACGATTACCGCGTCACGGGTCGCGGCGCGACTCTTACGGTCGTAAAGACGAGAGTTTCTTCGCTTTATCTTACGGGCGTGTTTTATACGGGCGTTTACGGAAACACGGTAAAACCGCAAGTCTCGGTATTTCCCGCGATAGACGGCGGAGAGATCCTTTCGGGCGTCGTTCAGTGGTATAAGGACGGCGAGTGGGTAGAGTGGACGGAAACCGAATTTCCGAAGAACGTCGGAAGTTACCGCATACGCGCGTATTTCGGCGGTACGGATAACTATCTGGCGAGCGGCGGCGACGAAAAGAGCATAACCGTTATGCCGAAAGAAGCGGAAGTCGGATTTTACGCGAGCGAATTCGTAACGATCGTCTACGGCGACGACCCCGAAGCCGTAAAACGTCAATTCGGAGTGTATTTCAGGGGTTTCGAATACGGCGAATACCCGACGTATGATATAATTCTTACTTGTCGGGACGGCAGTCCGTATTCGGCGACGACTCCTGCCGGGACTGAAATTACGGTCGGACTTTCCGTCGCGGAAGATCGGAACTATATCGTTACCTGCATAGATACGGTAGACGGATCCGTCGTTGAAAAGACGGTAAATAAAAAGGAGATAACCGAAACCGAGATCAAAGAATGGGAATATAACGGAGAAATCTCGTTCGACGACAAGGCCGTCCTTGAAGACGGAAACATTCACAATATCTACGTGACCTTAACGGGCGACGCCGCAAAGATTATCAGGGTGTCGGGTTATACTGTCGACGGAACGGCGTTTTCGGGAGCGTCGGCGGCAGGCAATTATTACGTCGTTGCAAATATAGAGGCGACCGATCCCAATTACGAGACGACTACGGGCGCGCCGTCCGCGCTTTTAAGGATATATCGTAAAATTCTCATAAAAGACGGCGACGGCAACGACCGCGGGTACGTTTACGGGCTCGATCCCGATCATGATTACACGGCGATACTCAGCGAAGGTCGGACGGATCTGTATTCCGAAATACGCGGAAAAAACGTTGAAACGACTATCGGGATCACCGACGAAAACGGCGATTCGGTTACCGAAAAGGGGCTTACTTTCGTCCTTACGCCGCCGAGCGGTTACGATATGGAAAAACACTTAATTTACGGCATTACGGGCGGCGGACCGAGAATTTTCGGTGAAGGCGAATATACCGTAAACCCCGACGGCGGAGAAATAACCGTCATAGCCGACGCGGAAAGCGGCATAGCGAAATTCCTTTTCAGCAGGAGCGGAGCGGCTCTCGAAGGCATAAGGATGATCGGTTTCTGGATAATAATCGCAGGGGCGACGCTTTTCGGATTTATCGTAATACTTATTTTTGTAAAAAAACTTCGCGACGGATATTCGGCGAAGTAAAAAACGGAGGATAAAACAATGAATTACAATTTGATGGCGGTTTCGGCAGGGTTGCTGGAAAACGAAACTCTGGTCGGGATATTGCTCGGCGTAGACACGGCGATACTCGCGCTATTGCTCGTTTGCCTTATATGGTGGATAATATGGAGAATAGCCCACAGGAAAAAGGTTAACGAAGAAGTCGCGGATAATTCCGCCGACGGCACGCTCGTTCCCGACGGAATGATGCTTTTGCCCGTCGATTACGGCTCGGCGACCGAAAAAGTCTTCGTGCCGGTCGAAGAAAAAACCGAAAAAGAACCCGTGAGCGAAGAACCCGACCTTTCGGGCGAAGACACTCTCACGCTCAAAAAGGTGGAAAGGAAACAACTTGCAGACGTGTATCTCGAACTCTCGCCCGAGCAAAAGGGATTTTTCGACAGATTGCTTGCGTACGCTATGTCTAAAGAAGGCGCGATAGAAAACCGCACCAAGACCGAAATTCAGGTCAAGATAGACAGAAAACAGGTCGTTCGCCTTGCTATAAAAAGGGGTATAACGGTCGCTAAATACCATCTCGAAAATCCCCTTATGAAGCAGTACAGGAGAAAGGACGCGGAAACCAAGATATCCATAAAGGATACCGAAATAAAGATAGTGGACGTCGCCGCATACGAAACGGCAAAAGGTCTTGTCGACGTCGCGATAGAGAACAACAGGCGCGAAAGGGAAGCGGAAGCCGAAGCGCGCCGTCGCCGCAGATCGGAAGCGAAAAAGAAAGCGGTAAAAGAAGAATAAGACAAAAAAACGGACGGTTATAAACCGCCCGTTTTTCTTGTTTCGGGAGTGAATATTTATCCGGACGGACGCTCCGTTCGGATTTTTTTTCGTAAAATTTTCAAAAACCTATTGACAATCGCCATATCTTATATTAAAATATCGATAGTCGGGGTTTCAAATTGATAGTCTGACTATCAATTTTCCCCGACGGAGTGAAAAAATGACGATAAAAGACGCAAAACTCAACTTCATAACCGACGTAGCGACCGAACTTTTTCTCGAAAAGTCCATAACCGAAGTCACGGTAAAGGACATATCGAAGGCTGCGGGGGTAGGGGAAGCCACCGTGTACAGATATTTTTCTCAAAAGAAAAACGTCGTATCGGCTGTCGCGGAGAAATTGCAAAAACAGGTTTTTTGCGATTACTTCGATCTCGGCGGCGGTAAAAACGGTTACGAAAAACTCGAAAAATTCTTTTTGAGTTATCTCGACGTATACGAAAAAGACAGGAGATTTTTCAAATTCGTCAGCGAGTTCGACGCGTACGTCATATCCGAAGGCGGACTTTCTTCCGAAGAATATTCTTCCGGCATAGATCTTTTCCGTTCGGCGTTTCTCGCGGCATACCGCGAAGGCTTATCGGACGGCAGCGTCAGGGAACTTCCCGATCCGGAAGTATTTTATTACGCGTCCACGCACGCGATGCTCGAAGTTTGCAAAAAACTCGCGACGACGGGCAGTATAGTAAAACAGGACGAAACGACCGACAAGGTCGCGGAGATAAGCGGGTTGACGGGCATAATGCTCTACTATCTTGCGACCCCGCAGGTCTGATGCGGGAAAATAATCATAAGGGGAGATCGGCGTCGATTCAGGCTAAACGCCGAAAAATGCAAAAATGAAAAGATTGACAAAGAAGCAAATGGTCATATTTGCTATCGGACAACTCGGATGGTCGATACTCGGCGGAATCATCAACGCGTGGCTCGTCACGTTCTATCTTCCGACTAAAAACGACATCGACAGCGGCGCGGTGCAGTTCATCACGCCGGGACTCGTTATTTTCGGATTTTTGACCATACTCGGACTCATTACGGCTTTGAGTCGTGTATTCGACGCCGTAACCGATCCGCTTATAGCGTCGATGTCGGACAGAAGTAAAAACAAGCGCGGCAGAAGGATCCCGTTTATGCAGTATTCGGCGGTTCCGTTCGCCGTCGTAACGGTACTTTTGTTCTGTGCGCCCGTAAACGCGATCAGCGGCATAAACGTTGCGTGGATATCGGTATTCATCATACTTTTCTACCTGTTTATGACTATGTACTGCACGCCCTACAACGCGCTCATATCCGAATTCGGCAAGACGCAGGACGACAGGATGTTCATATCCACGGCTATATCGCTTACGTACTTCGGCGGAACTCTTCTCGCGTACACGCCTTTCCTTTTCGCGGGTATGCTCAAAGGCGCGGTAGGATTCAATTGGAGTTACCGTATATGCTTTATAGTTCTCGCGGTCATCGCGCTCGCGGCGATGCTTCTTCCCACTTTCCTGCTTAAAGAAAAAGATTTCGTGGACGCGGAACCTTCCAAATCGAATATGTTCAAATCTCTCGCGGCTACCTTCAAAAACAAGGATTTCCGCGTGTTCGTCGGCTCGGATATAATGTATTGGATAGGTCTTACCCTTTTCCAGACCGGACTTCCGTTCTTCGTTAAAGTATCTATGAAACTCGACGAATTTTACGTAATGGTGTTTATGGGAGCGATGACCGTTCTTTCGGCGGTATTCTATCCCTTCGTATCCGGACTTGTCAGGAAGTTCGGCAAGAAAAAACTTACCGTAGTCGGATTTTTGGGACTTGCGTTCGCCTATCTTATAACCGCTATGATAGATATAATCCCCCTTCCGGGTATGGTTTACGGCGTTCTTATTTGCGTAGTCGCGGCTTTCCCGATGGCTCTTCTCGGAATTATTCCGCAGTCCATCGTTGCCGACGTTGCGGAAGCGGAAGGTGTGGAGACCGGGGAGAACCGCGAGGGAATGTTCTTCGCGGCGCGCACCTTCTCCATGAAGTTCGGTCAGTCCATCGCCATGCTCGCGTTCACGTCGCTTGCCATCATCGGCACCACCCAGAGCCTCAATTCCAATGATATTACCGCGTCCGCGAAGGGCTTGACCATTGTCGCGTTCGTTGCCGTTGCG
>CAMNIW010000020.1 GCA_946540675.1 uncultured Clostridia bacterium
AACGGGATAAGTCCTTCCCGATACGGCTTTGGGAATAAGTTTTTTCTTGTTGTTTTCCACCGAAATGAATTCGTCTTTCACTTCGACCTTTATTTCGGGACCGTCTCCGTCGCGATACACGTTTTCCGAAGTCAGGTCGTAACCGAGAAGAGACGAAATACAGAAGTTTGCCGTCATCGCGTTATAGCCGTCGGCGGTTATCGAGAGAAAAACCTTATCGCTCTTGAATCCCGACCACTGTTCTTCGTAATACGCCGGATCGTCGAGATCGGATATGAACACGCCCGCGACTTTTGCCGCGAGATCGGCTTTATCGAACTGTATCTCTATTTCGCGCTCGTCGGAATTGACGGGGACGACTCCCGGAACGGGAGAATAGGCGTATCTTTGCGCCACGAAACTGTGCATAAGGCTCGCGCCCCACTGGTTGTTGACGTGGACGACGTTCTTGCCCGATTCGTACCCCGTGAGCGGCTGTCCCTGTCCCGCCGCTTTCCAGTAACTCGTACCCTGCCAGCGCACGCTCGAATAAGACCGTATGCCCTGATATACGATATACACGGACGGATCCGTCGCGTCGGTCAGTTTGAAATTGATTATATCGAAGTCGAGTATTCCCCTTTGGTCGGGCGTTATAAACGCCGACAATATCGGTTGAGACGGACTGATTCCGCTTATGTCTATCGGTTTTGTGAATTTGAGTTCGTCTCCTTCCGCAAGGCGGACGAGAAGTCCGTTTTTACCGTCGCTCGCGAGCGGATCGTGTCCGTAACTTACCGAACTGTCCTTATGCCCGATCTTCCACAATTTGTCGGCGACGATAAAACTTTCTTCCGCGGTGCGGTAAGTGACCCCGCCCACGGTAACTTTATGACTGTATACGTACTTCCCCGCGACCGTGAATACTACCGGATCGGAGCCGTCCGCTATACTTATCGTCCGTCCCGTATCGGGAAAAGTAAGGACGGCGACAGCCCGATAATCCGTTCCGCCGACCTTTACGTCGCGGCCTGCCGAAAATTCGTCGCCTACCGTGTAGTCGGCGATCTCGTAGTTTCCCCACTCCGCCTGCACGTCGTCTGCGGTAGCCGCCGAAAACAGCCCGACGGACAAAGCCGTCATAGTCGCCAAAATCATAAATAACAATAATTTTTTCTTCATTTTTTTCTCTCCCCCTTTGTCGAGTGTAAAAAGGTTGAGTTTCTAACCTTTTATTCCGCCCATCGTGAGATTTCCGAGAAGGTGTTTCTGGAAAACGAGAAACAGTATGACGACGGGCGTCGCCGTGAGTATTACGGCGGACATCTTTGCGGGCGTCGAAGTTACGTCGAACGCCGACCCCGGTTCGTTTTGCGAAGAAGCGATAAGATCGTTGAGACCTCTCGCCACCGTCGGGAAACTTTCCATAAATACGAGCGGAGTTTGATAATCGTTCCAGTATGTGATGAATTTTATCAATAAAACAGTAAAAAACGTATTTCTTACGAGCGGCAACGCTATGCGCGTGAAGACCATAAAATTGCTCGCTCCGTCTATCTTCGCCGCTTCTGAATAAGCCGTCGGCAAAGATTTGAATATGTCGTAAAAGATAAGGAAATAGAGCCCCAAAAAGTTGGCGCGCATTATCCAGAGTCCCCATATATGGTTGAAAAGTCCGAGTTTTACCGAAAGCGAGATCTCCGAAGGAAGAGTTCCGACTATCGGGATTATCATAACCACTATTACGACCGTGTGTATAAGTTTGGAGAATTTATACCTGAATTTGGCGCAGTGGTACGCCGCGAGACAGGTCGTGAAAGTGTTGGTAAGAGAGCATCCGAGAGCGTACAGCACCGAATATAAGTACATTCGCGGCATAGATACCGTTTCCTGCGTGTAAATAGTCTTTACGGTATATTTATCCAAAACGTTTCTGAACGTGAAAAACGGTAAAAATCCCTGTTCTTTCGCGTTTTCTATAACGGTGCGGACGTACAGTCCGTATCTGCCGTAAACGCCCGTATCGGAGTTTTGCAAATACTTATTATAGTTCGGGAATCCGTATTTATCCACGCCGAATACGATATTGTCTATCTTGAAAGACGTGATTATCGCCCAGTAAAGCGAGAAAAATATCGTAAAACAATACAGTATCAAAAGCACGAGCAAGACTATCGTCAGCGGAGTAAGACGCGACTTTGTCGCTTGTTTTTTATTCAACTCTTTTTTCATATTTCTCCGCCCCCTTAATCTTCGCTCGGCCCGAATTTTTCAAGCGCCCATTTTACAAGCAGCGTAAACGGTACGGCTATAAGGGTCAGCGCTATTCCGAGCGCCGAATAGTACGGCAACTGCGGCAGACCGCCGCCGCCCCTGAAAGAGTTTTTGACTTCCGTGTACAAATAATATCCGAGCGGCTTTGCGTCCGCTCCCGTAAACGTTCCGCCGAACATCGCGTAAAGATTTATCTGGTTGGAACATATCCCCGCGACCATCGTTATAAGGAATACCGAAAGCGTCGAATACACGAGCGGAAAAACTATATGGATAAATTCCTTTATCCCCGTCGCCCCGTCGAGATGGGCGGATTCGAATATTTCCTGAGATATTCCCGACATCTTGTTGGCGTACATTATGACCGACGTCCCGAAGCCTATCCATATATTGAACGCCATTATCGTGCCGTATCTCGTCTTGCCCGCGGGATCGAAAAGATTGGTAAGCGTCGAAGTATCTCCGCCTAAAAAGACGTCGCCTATTATCTGGTTGAGACCTTCCGAAACGAAAAATCTGTATATCGCCGCCATAACTACGGCCGACAAAATGGACGGTAAAAACAATATCGCCCTGAACGCGCTCCATCCGGGAAGTTTTTTGAATATATAATAGGAAAACAGGAGTCCCAACGGAACGCTCGTACAAATCGTTATCAAAAAAGACCTGAGCGATATTCCTATAAGATCCCTGAATAAAACGCCGTCCCTTATCTTTCCGCCGAATATCCAGGCGAAAGCGCCGTATTCGCCGAAATAGTTTTCCAAAGTCCAGGTAAAAGTCGTTTCTCCCCCGACCCCGTGGTTTACTTTGGATATGTCGATATAACTGATTTTCTGAAAAGACATTACGAACGAGTTGAAGTTCACGCCTATATAAAAGATAACGAACTGCAATACCGGCCAAGCCATCATAATGCAGTAATATATAATATCTTTCCGTTTGCCCGAAAACATCTTTTTCTCGCTTTTAATTTTCATATAAAACTCCAAAAGGCGACTTGAGAAAGACCCGTCCGCCGCCTTTACCTTATATATCCGCCGATTATTTTATCAACGCTCCCCAACGCGAATCCCTGTTGTAGACGTACAGTCCGTTGAAATACGTTTCGGGAGTCATACCGTCCGAATAAAAAGTGTCCACCGGATGAGACTTTACGCCCGTCGAAGTCGTGGAAGGATAGTAATTGTAAACCGTCGACAACTCTTCCTGGTTGTTTTGGTACAGTTTGGAAGAAGAGTAGGTATAAACTATATCCGAATTTTCCTGCGCGGTTATGACCGATCTTCCGAACGGAGACATCTTGCTCTTCTGCTCTTCCGTGAGAGTATATTGAAGACTCTTCGTCGTATCGGTTATCTGAGTGTATTCGACGAGCGATTCGTCGGTATTACAAAACATAAGGAAATCTTTCGCTATTTTCTTGGTCGTCTCGTCGAGCCCCGTCCTGACGAACGCAAGCGAGTTATGCACGTCCGTAAGCGTCGACCCCTTTTCGCCGTTCGCTATTTTTTGCGCTTTGAGATCGGCGAGTTCTTTGGTCGGCTTCGGGAAAGGCATCCAGGCGAACCTGCGATCCTTCTTTCCGCCGAGTTTTGCCTTTTCGCTTACGGAAAAGACGTAAGTCGCTTCGCTTTCCCACCACACGCCTTCGGAGAGCATCGCGTAATCCTTGTTTTGCGGATCGCCCGTTATAAAATAGTTCTGCGCGTCGGTGTGCGAGTGGTTATCGTTGTTCATAGCGAGATTTACGTTATAATAAGACTGATTTTTTATAAGCCTGCTCATAAATTGAAGAGCGTAGTATTTGCCGACCTGACGGGCAAGTTCATAGCCGTTTTCTTCGGTTATGGTCGTGGGAGCGGCGTCGAAAACGAATTGTCCGTCCTTTATCGTACCGAGATCGGTCGCTTCTCCGTTAAAACTATAATTGAGCATCATCTGGTCGAGCCCTTCCGCGTCCGCTACGAGCGCGTTATAAAGCCACGTCATATAGTTGTTCCTGTGTTTGCCCGTCCAGTGCATCGGATATACGCCCGTTTGCGATATGTAGTCGCAAAGAGTGAAAAACTCGTCGTAAGTTGTGGGAAGCCCGTCGTCGTCCGTTCCGGATATTCCGTCGGGACCGGCAGTCCTGTCGTTTTTGTCTTTGGTAAACATCGATTCTATGTCGACAGGATCGTACGCGTAATCTTTTTTGAAATAATACCCGTTGTTGTCGAAAAGTTCCGCGTTATAGGTGATACCGTAGTACCCCGCATAGTGCGGAAGACCGTAATACTTGCCGTCTATAAGATAATAATCCTTTTGTTCGGCGGTAAGTTTTTCTTCTGTCTTTTTATCTTCGTACGGGTTTACCCCCGTTACCACGTCCGTGATATCTTCTACTATGTTCTTCCTGATAAGCGTATAGTAGTTAGCCCTTTCCTGAAAATATACGTCGTCCGACGCACTGAAATTGTCGACCATCGACTCCATAGTGCTCTTTACGGGATTGAGTTTGACGTAAACGCCCGTATACTCTTTATCGCCGACTACTATCTTGTCGTTTTTATGGAGTTCTTCGTATCTCGCCTTTGCCGCGGACAGCCACTCGGTACCGTATCCGCCCTTGTAGTTGAACACTCTGAGCGTAAACCTGTCGCCCGCTTCGTCGTCCGCCTTTTTACCGTTACCGCCGCAAGCGACGGCGCCGAAAACAAAGGTGAGCGTGCATATTCCGACGAGAATTTTCTTCAAAATGCCATTCATATATTTTCTCCTTTTAGCGCGAAACAACGTTTCTTCGCGCGCTATCCATATTTGATTATACTGTATTTTATTTTCAAAGTAAATATCCGAAAATAACTTATTACATTGCTAAAACTAATCTTAAAACAGGAAATAAATAAAATATTTTTGCCGTTTTTTATGGTAAAAAATTTATAATTATTCTAATTATTTTATAAAACCCTAAACAAACAGGTGATTTTCAGAATATATTAAAACAGACTTGCCGAGCCCGTCGCAAGGTAAGTCTGTCTGCCGATACGTTTTTTCGTCGCGCGATATCCCGATTGCTTTCCGTCCGCGAAAATATACGGTTTTCCGCACGCGCGGCGAGCCTTTTTTCGGATAAAAAAACCGAAGTTTCACTGCAAGCTTCGGTCTACGGGAATATCTTTTTTTCAAGTCAAGTATAACAAAAGTTTTCCGCACTGTCAATACCTTTATAAAAATACCGCGCGGCGTCCGTTTGAACTTTTTTTCAAAAAACGGGCGACTTTTTCGTTTTGTTGTGCTACAATAAAGTAGATGTATAAAATTAATCTGGAATTCCCTGCGCTTATATTGTCGCTTCTTTGCATCATCTACAGCCTTTTGGTCAAAAAAAGACAATATATACCGCCCAAGGGACTGAAAAACAAAATATTGAGTCAGCACTTCGTCTTTCTCGTGCTGCTGACGAGCCACTTTCTGGCAACTTTGTCGAGCGTGATCGGCGTACACCTGCAATCTCTCGGAAAAGCCGATTTAAGGGGCTGGATATACGCCTTTAACGAAGCGTATTTCGTCTTCCACGCCGTCTTGTCGGTCGCCTTTACGATGTATATGATGAACGTCAACGGGGCGAGCGGCGGCAAAAAAACCGTGTTTTACGTCTTTTTCCTGCTGCCGTTTTTGCTCGACGAAATACTCGTGCTTACAAACCCTTTTACCGATCTCGTGTTCGGCGTAAACCCGTCAGGCGTATACGAAAGGGGTCCGCTTATGCCCTTTTTATACCTGTTCGGCGGCGTGTATCTCATACTCAGTTTCTACTACTTTTTCAGATATAAACGGGCGATATCCCGTGCGGACAGTTTTGCGATAGGGTTCGTAATAATACTCGCGGGGCTCGGCATAATATGCCAGGCGGTCTTTTCGGAATGCCTTCTCGAACTCTTTGCGGAAGCGCTCGCGTTTCTCGCGCTGCTCATACTTCTCGAAGAGCGCAGCGGACATCTCGACCCCGTCACGGGGGCTATGAACAAAAAAGCCTTCAACGACACAAACCGCAGACTTCTCGAAACGAAGCGCGACTATTCGGTGATAATCGTAAAACTTACGAATCTCGATTTCTTTTCCAAAGCCGCCGACCCGACCGAGATCGATCACCTGCTTATGGAGATATCCGAATTTTTGTCGACAGTCGCTTCCGAAGAAAACATATATTCTCCGAGATACGGCGTTTTCGCCCTTGTCGGAACGGACAAGACGGACCGTCAGAACAGGCATATTACCGCGATAATTCTCGACAGATTCGGTCGGGATTGGAATACTAAAATAGGCAAACTGCGCGTCGACGCGGTGATAAGCGTCATAAAATCGCGCAAAAACATCAACAAACTGGGCGATGTAGACGACTATCTGAACGCGGACTACCCGAAAAACAAGACGGGTTCTTATATCGTGAACGCCGACGAAATGGATCTTATCGGCACGCGGATAAGCATAGAGAAAAATCTCAAAAGAGTCATTGCGGAAAACAGGCTTACGGTCTTCTATCAGCCGATATGGTCGACCGAGAAAAACCGCACGATAGCCGCCGAAGCGCTCCTTCGGACAGACGACGAAGAACTCGGCAAATACTCGCCCGAAGTGTATATACCGATAGCCGAGAAAAACGGACTGATAAGGGAGATCGGATACGCCGTCTTTGACAAAGTATGCCGTTTTTGCGCCGAACGCGATCTTGAAAAACTCGGACTCGAATACATAGAACTCAACTTGTCGGTATATCAACTCGTTTCGGACGACGTGGTTGAAGGACTCGAAAAGATACGCAAAAAGTACGGAGTTCCGCCCGAAAAACTCAATTTCGAGTTGACCGAAACGGGCGTGATAGGCGAAACGCCTAACGTGATAAAATCCATAAAGCGGCTGAAAGAGATAGGTTATAATTTCAGTCTTGACGACTTCGGAACGGGTTATTCCAACGCGGCGCGGCTTTTCCGCGTGAACTTCCGCAACGTCAAGATAGACAAGTCGGTGCTTTGGGATTCCGAAACGAACCCCGCGATAGACGGTTTTCTCTCGTTTGTGTTCGGCATAGTGAAGAGCATCGGGTGCGACGTGATACAGGAAGGAGTAGAAACCGAAGAACAACTCGAAAAGGTAACAAGGCTCGGCTGCAAACTCATACAGGGATACTACTTCTCCAAACCCGTAAACGAAGCGGAATTTATAAAATTTATACAACGTACATAAAAAATATAGACAAGCCGCCCCGAAAGCGTTTACTTTCGGGGCGGCCTTTCTTTGCCTTTTTTCGGTCGGATCCGTCGCGCCGCGACTATCCGATTATTTTTATTTCTTCGGGAGCGGAAATTTTCGTAACGACCTTTCCGCCGACGAGTTTATGCTCTACCTTTACGGGTCCGTACTTTGTCGGGAAAACCGCGCTTACGCGTTTGAGTCCGCTCATATTCGGCTTTACCGATATTACCGTCATACCCGCGTTTTCGGGTCTTATGCCGGCTACCGTTTCGATAAGGTACGCGGTTATGCCCGTAGACCAACCGTGACAAAGGCTGTGACGGAAACTCTTATAGCAAAACTTGCCGTAGTCGCCGTGAATATCCTTTAACCCCGCGCGCGGCATTTCGTCTATCCTGCCTGTCCCTTCGAGCCATTCCGTATCGAAGTCTTCCCAAAACGTCGTCGCGCCCGCCGAGAGCATTCCGCCGTAGTAGTCTTTCATCATCGAAAGGGCTTCTTCGTACTTGCCGAAAGACGCTATCGCCGTAAGTATCGGATAGGACTGGAAGGTGGAAAGTCCTTTGGCTCCGCCCGCGGTCAGCATTTCTAAAAGATATTCGTCCCTTTCGCCCGAAAGCACCGCCAAAGCCGCGATTTGTTTGAAAATTTTGACGACGTATTTCTTTTTGTCTATACGGGCGATGAGTTCGTCGCAAACGTCCGTACTCTCGCCGAACTCCGTCAAAAACTCTTTCGCACGGGAAAGACATATCTTGGTAAGATATGCAACGCCTGCGTGGCGTTCTTTGTCCTTTTGCTCGCGATCGGATTCGCCTTCCTGATAGGTCGACGGCCAGTCTATGTAATCGAACGAGTAAGAAACCGTTCCGTCTTCGGCAACGCAAGGAGTTATTATCTCACTTATTACGCCCTTTACGTAATCGACGTATTTATAGAAATCTTTTTTCTCGCCGCTGACCGCGTACGCTTCCGCAAGGCATATCACCCACCAAAGCGAATAGGTCGGCATACCGTTGATAAACCCCGGAAGCGGAGATTGCTCCATAGAAAAATCAAGGCTCGAAAGGACTTCGGGGGCGTCGCCGAAAAGGCAATGCACCGCTTTTTCTTCGGGATAAAGATCACCTATCCAGACGAGCCTGTCCCTTTTTACGCCGTCCCATATATAGCCGTTTTGCAGACACAGCCGCATAGTGCGCGCGGCGGTCTTCCATATCTCGTTGACGAGTTCGTCGTCGCAGGAAAACGAGCCTTTCTCTTCGCGCTCGTCGGTATCTACCGCCGCGACTATCGCCTTTATCAAGAACTCGCCGCCTTCGGGAAAATCCACGCGAAGAAAGCGGAAACCGGTCTGCCCGAAGGTCATATCCGAATAGTTTTGCAAGTCTACCGAAAAATCCCTGTTCGAGTGGTCGTTGGTCGCGCCGTAATCTCCGTCTCCGCTCCTTATTTCGGCGCAGGTCTCGGAAACGGATTCGCCGAACCTGAGCCTTACGGTTTTAGCGTTTATCGCCTTATACGTAAGTATTCTCGCTCCGCCCGAAACTTCGACGCCGAAATCGAGAATAACGCTCGCCTTTCCCTTTACGCTGACAAGATCTCTTTCCGCAAGCCCTATTTGCAGGGGTTTGCGAGATAAAAGGGCGGCGGAATTTTCCACCGCACCTTCGGTATATACTGTTTTTACGGCGTATTCGTATCTCATACCGTCACCCTGACTTGTAAAATATAATAAAAGTATATACGATTTTAACCGTTTTGTAAAACGTTTTTCAAAATATTATCGCCCGAATCACTTAGCCGAGCGCGAATAAGTCAAACTCGATTCTCGGCGGCTACGAGCACGAATTTTTCCGCGTCGCCGTGTTTTTCTTCCGAAACGACGTCGAAGCCGCAAAAGTTATAACCGATCTTCGCTTTCCCTTCGCGCGACGCTTCGAGATATATCTTATCTCCGTCTCTTTTCCACTTTACCGCAACCTTGCCGCCGCGGCTTTTGCGGAAACCTTCGGCAAAAGTTATCTCCTTTATCTTACAGGGGTATACGGTTACTTTTTCGCAGTCGGTCAAATCTTCGTTCACCCTTATGCCGACGACGTTTTCGGTAAACCACCTGCTTATATCCCCGAAAAAGTGGTGATTGAGCGAATCTACCCTATACCCGTTTACCGTCTCGAAAGAACCGTCTTCGGTCTCGTAAAACTTTTCGAGAAGAGAAGTACAGCCCTTTTTCACCCACTCGCCGTAACCGGGGAAAGTCTTTCTTACTATCATCTTATACGCAAGTCCGGCATAACCGCGCTCCGACAGCGCGCTGAAAAGATATCTCGCGCCGAGTATGCCGACTTTCATCTTTCCGCCGTTGCGCTCTATGATTTCCGCCAGCCTGTCCGCCGCCCTTTGCGCGTATTTGTCTTCTACCATACCGAAGGCAAGAAGCATTGCGTAACAGGTTTGCGTTTCACAGCGGCAAAGACCTTTTTCGGTCATCATGACGCGGTGAAAATTTCCGTATATCCCGTCCGCCATAACCTTCGCTCTTTCTCGGCGGTCTTCGTCGCCCGTTACCGAAAATATCTTTTCGGCTTTTCTGCACATATCGTAACTTACGAGCGTATCCGTCACCATGACCGCGGTGGACGGCGTGAAAGAATCGATCTCGCACCAATCTCCCAAGCCGAATTCCACGAATCCGCCGTGAATCTTAGTCTGTAAGTACCCGAGATACGCGTCTATCGCTTCGGCGTTGTCAAAAAGGACTTGTACGTCGCCCGTGTACTTGTATATCTCGTACGGCAGGTAAATAAGGGCGCAGTCCCAGGCGGGACCCGAGCCCCAGCCGTATCCCCACTCCGCCGTCGGAACTATACAGGGTATCGCGCCGTTTTCTCTTTGCGCTTTTCTCACGCAAAACAGCCATTCTTTGAGATATTCGGCGCAGTCGTAGTTTATCAGCATATGTTCGGCGGACACCGCTATATCGCCCGTCCAACCGTTTTTTTCGCGTTGCGGACAGTCGGTCGGAAAATGGAAAAAGTTGGAACGGGTCGAGTTTTTGGTCATTTCCTGCAACCTGTCGACCGTTTCGTCAGAACAGGAAAACCCCGTCAATTCTTCCATTTCGGAACTTAAAACGACGTAGGTCAAAAGGTCTTTCGTCGCCTGTTCTTTATCTATCCCTTCGACGAAAACGTACCTGAAACCGTGATACGTAAACCACGGTTCGAAAATTTCTTCGCCCTTCCCCGAACATATATACACGTCTTTCTGGAACAGTTCGGGATAGGTCTTGAACGGGAAAAGATGCTCGACGTAAAGTTTGCCGCCGCGCGTGAGTTCGCCGTGTGTAAGGCAGATTTTCTGCCCCGCCCGACCGCTTATTTTCAGCCTGCATACGCCGGCGGAATTATAACCGAAGTCGTATATATAGCCGCCGTCGGTCTCCGTTATCTCCTTGGGCGCGATCTCGCGTATCGCCCTTATCGGCGGCAGGCGATTAAGCCTTTTTTCGCCTTTCGGAGTGTCGGCGAAGCGGCAGTTTTGCCACAAAGAATCGTCGAAACCCGTTTCCGCCCAGCCCGTCTTTTCTTCTCTCGCGTCGTAGTGTTCGCCGAGCCTGAGATCGTCGAATACGACGGGCGAATCGGCATAGCGGAAACTTTCGTCCGTTTCGAGTATCTTTTCCCCGTCCGCTTCTATCGTCAGCGCGACTTTCGGCGCTCCGCGCCATCTCGCCTTGTCGAACTCCCAGTCTATGCCGCCTACAGAGTTTTGCATACCGTTGCCGAGAATTATCCCGACGGCGTTTTTCCCGTCGGACACTCTATCCGTTATATCGTATTCGTCGTAGTATACGGCGTGGTCGGGATTGCTTATATACGGCGCGAGTTTTCCGCGCGTGATCTCTTCGCCGTTGATAAAAAGCCTGTAAAAACCGAGTCCGCATATATACAGGCGAACCGCCTTGCCGACTTTTTTCGCGGCAAATTCCTTTCTTATCATCGGCGCGCTTACAAACTCGCCGTACTTTGCGTATTTTTCGCTTCCGCGAATAAATTTATCCGATAACATATTTTCCGCTCTGTTTTATAAGATTTCAAACAGTTCCGTATGATTTTCTCTGAAATAAAAATCGAATTTTTTGCCTTGGAACAGCCCTTTGCCGTAAAACGCCGAAAGAGTTACTTCACGCGGCGTTTCGAGCGTGACCCTGCCTTCTTCCCTTGCGGTGATCGCCACGAATCGGGAGTTTGCGTAGACGATATTCCCTTCGCTGTAAATATGCGCGCCCGCGCTTTTTATAAACGCGGTTATCTCCCCGTGCGAAAAGACTCCCTTTTTCCTTATCTCTACGCTTTCCGATCTCAAGACGTTTTCGTCGCCGTCGGGAAGAATATACAATGCCGCTTTGTACTTTTTAACGTCGTCGCCCGACGCGTAAAGATCGTACGGCGCGCCGATAAAGCCGAGTTCGCGCAGTTGACCGAAAGACATATC
>CAMNIW010000021.1 GCA_946540675.1 uncultured Clostridia bacterium
ATATAATGATAGCCACGACCATGGGGCTCGGATATATAGAAAACGGCGATATCAAGGTCATAAACGACCCCAAGATAAGCAAGGAATATATATGCGAACTCGTAAGCGGTAAAGACGGCACCGTGTACGGCGTAACGCTTTCGGGCGACTTCTTTACGGTAAAGGACAAAGCGGTCGGAAACTATTACAGCGCAATGAACAAGGGTTTCCCCACGATAAACACCGTATATCCCGACGACGACAACGACGGTTACGTCTATCTCGGCGATCAGGAATCTAACGTGTATTACGGCAGGATAGAAGACGACAAGACCGAGTTTACCGAATATTCCATATCTCCCAACAAGACGGTCAACTCGATAAGAAAGTTCAACGGACTTCTCTGGATATGTTCCGACAACGGAATAGGTTATTTCACGCAGAGCGGAGAATACGTCCGACTTTACGATCTTCCGATGAACAACTCCATAGACCATATGATGACCGATTACGAAGGCAACCTGTGGTTCACGTCGTCCCGTCAGGGCGTTATGAAGATAGTGGAAAACCGCTTTGTGGACATATCCGATCTCGCGGGGCTCGACGCGCTCGTCGTCAACAGCACCTGTATGTACGGCGACGATTTGTACATAGCCACCGACAAGGGGTTGTATATAGTGGACAAAGCGTACGAAAAGAAGACCAACTCCGCGACCGAACTCCTTAAAAACGACAGGATACGCTGTATAAAAAAAGATTCGGCCGAAAGGCTGTGGTTTTGCACTTACAGCGAAAACGGGCTCGTCCGCTACGACCCGAAGACCGATACTTTAAGGACGTTTACTCCGTCCGACGGACTCGCTTCGTCGAGAGTAAGGATGATAATCGAACTCAAAGACGGGAAGATGGCGGTTGCCACAAACGGCGGCTTAAACCTTATTTCCGGCGACGAAGTGGTGGCGACTTACAACGAAGAAAGGGGAATAAGCAACCTTGAAATATTGTGCGTCGAAGAAGGCGACGACGGCAAACTCTATCTCGGCAGCGACGGCGGCGGAATATACGTCGTGGAAGGCAATACCGTTTCGAGAAAGGGCAAGACGAACGGACTTAAATCCGAAGTAATACTCCGCATCAAAAAAGATCCGTCCGAAGCCGATTTCTTCTGGATAATCACCAGCAACTCGCTCGCGTATATGCGCGGCGGCGAGATAAAGACGGTAAACAATTTTCCCTATTCCAACAACTTCGACCTGTATTTCGACGTGAGCGGAAGACTGTGGATACTCAGCAGTAACGGCATTTACGTGGTAAAAAGGGAAGACCTTATAAAGGACGACAGGATAGACTATATCCTTTACGATACAAAGTGCGGACTTCCGGGGATAACCACCGCCAACTCTTACAGTTATATCGACGACAACGGGACGCTGTATATATCTATGTCCACGGGCGTTTGCAGCGTCAATATAGATCAGGATACCGAGATGGCGGACAACGTAAAACTCGCCGTGCCGTACGTCGTCGCGGACGATAAATATATCGCGGTGGGAGAAAACGGAACGGTCAGGATCCCGTCGTCGTGCAAGCGTGTCAACGTATACGCCAACGCTCTCACGTATTCTCTCAATAATCCGCATCTCAGTTATTGTCTTGAAGGCTTCGACGACGAGCCTATAACCCTTACCAAGCAGGAAATGAGTTACGCCAGTTACACCAATCTCGCCGGCGGAACGTATAAATTCCGTTTGTCTTTGATCAACACTTTTACCGGCGAGATAGAAAAAACCGTAACGGTAACGATAATTAAGGACAAAGCCTTTTACGAACAGGTTTGGTTTTGGGTGTTTGTCGCGGTCATTCTCATAGCGGCGGTGGTCGGCGGATTCTTCCTGTATTCGAGAAGCCGTACCAAAAAGTTTATGAAAAAGCAGGCGGAGAACAAGAAACTCATCGGCGAGATGACCAAGGTCTTCGCAAACTGCATAGATATGAAAGACGCATATACCAACGGTCACTCTTCAAGGGTGGCAAAGTATACCGCGATGTTTGCCGAAAGGCTGGGTAAAAGCAAGGACGAAGTGGACGAGATATACAATATCGCGCTCCTTCACGATATAGGAAAGATAAGCATACCCGACAATATTCTCAATAAGCCGGGCAGGCTGACCGACGAAGAATACGCCGTTATGAAGAGTCACTCTTCGCGCGGCTACAGCATACTCAAAGATATAACGATAGATCCGTCGATTGCGCTCGGCGCGGGCTACCATCACGAAAAATTCGACGGCACGGGATATCCGTCGGGACTCAAAGGCGACGAAATACCCGAAGTCGCGCAGATAATCGCGGTAGCCGACACCTTCGACGCGATGTTTTCGACCCGTCCTTACAGGAAAAAACTTCCTTTGGCGCAAGTCGCCGCCGAGATAAAGAGATGTTCGGGAACGCAGTTCAATCCTAAGGTGGTCGACGTGTTTTTGCAACTCGTTGAAGAAGGCGCGTTCGACGCGGAAGACACCGCGAAGATAGCGGAAAATAATTCGGACGGCGGTCAAGCGGCGCCGAGTCCGGCAAATTAAAGGGGGTAAAAGATGAAGAGAGTAAACACGGAAATAATAGAAGACTATATGAAGAAAAACGATATGACGATGACGGCTTTTTGCAAATTTTGTCATATCACGACCACGACTTTCAAAAAGGTAATGGCAAACGAAATGCTTACGCACGTGCCGCTTTTCAAAATATCTGTCGCGACCAATATTCCGATCGAATTTTTGTTCAAGACGGTAAGAAAACCCAAGGAAGAGAAAAAAGATTCCGCGGACGATTCCGCCGAAAAGTGATATTCGATTTTGTACAACCGTATATTGAAAAGCCCCCTGCGAAAATTTTCGCAGGGGGCGATTTATATCTTTTGAGTTATACGTTAAAGCGGAAGAGAACGACGTCGCCGTCTTTCATAACGTAGTCTTTGCCTTCTGATCTCACTTTGCCGAGTTCCTTCGCTTTGGTGTAGTTTCCGCATTCTATAAGAGTTTCCCAGTCTATGCACTCGGCGCGGATAAAGCCTTTTTCGAAGTCGGTGTGTATTTTCCCGGCGGCTTGCGGCGCTTTGGTGCCGAGTTTTATCGTCCAGGCTCTCGTTTCGGGTTCGCCGGCGGTAAGGAAACTTATAAGCCCCAACAGTTTGTAAGACGCCTTGACGAGCCGATCGAGTCCGCTTTCTTTAAGTCCGAGTTCTTCAAGGAATATTTGCGCTTCTTCGGGCGGGAGTTCGGAGAGTTCTTCTTCCGTTCTCGCGCATATTACCAATGTTTCGCTGCCTTCCGCGGCGGCGTATTCCTTTACCTTTTCGGCAAGCGGTATATCTTCGTCGGGTTTTCCCATATCGCTTTCGGCGACGTTAGCCGCATAGATCACGGGTTTGGAAGTCAAAAGGAAAAGGTTGTCTACGTATTTTTGTTCTTCTTCGGAAAAATCCATACCCCTTACGGGTTTTTCGGCTTCGAGCCTGTCGAGAATACGCCTTAAAAGGTCGGATTCTATCTTGTATTTCTTGTCGCCCGACTTTATCATACCGAAGGCTTTATCGTACCTTTTTTGCACCGTTTCGAGATCGGCGAGTATAAGTTCGAGATTTATTATTCCTATATCCCTTATGGGGTCGACCGTGTTTTCGACGTGAGTTATGTTTTCGTCTTCGAAGCACCTGACGACGTGCACTATCGCGTCGACTTCGCGTATGTGCGAAAGGAATTTGTTTCCGAGACCTTCGCCCTTGGACGCGCCCTTGACGAGCCCCGCTATGTCGACGAATTCTATCGTCGCGGGGGTTATCTTTTTGCAGTTATATAGCGCCGCGAGTTTTTGCAGTCTTTCGTCGGGAACGGCTACCACGCCGACGTTAGGTTCTATCGTGCAAAATGGGAAGTTGGCGGCTTGCGCCCCCGCGTGCGTTATTGCGTTGAAAAGCGTCGATTTTCCGACGTTGGGAAGACCTACTACACCGAGTTTCATATTTTATACCGAGTCCTTATAATGTTCTTATAAATTATACAATAAATTGAGATTTAATACAAATCTTTTGTTGCGGTATTTTTTTATTTATGCTAAAATCTACGTATGGATTACAGATCATACATTGCCGAAAAACTCAAAATCGACGGACTTACCGTCGAAGAAAAGGCGGAAGCGGTAGTCGTTCCGCCCGACCTTTCCATGGGCGACTACGCCCTTCCGTGTTTCCGTTTTGCCAAAGTTATGAGAAAGTCCCCCGTCGCCATCGCCGAAGAACTCAAAGCGGCGTTCCTACCAGACGACGTGATAACTTCCGTAGAAGCGGTAAACGGCTATCTCAATTTCAGGGTAAACAAAGCGGGACTTGCCGCCGAAACTCTCGGCAGGATATTTTCCGAAAGGGAAAAATACGGCTCGTCGGACATCGGTAAAGGAAAGACCGTCTGCATAGACTATTCGTCCATAAACATCGCCAAACCCTTCCATATAGGGCATTTGTCCACGACGGTGCTCGGCGGCGCGCTTTACCGCATATTCGGATTTCTGGGCTATAACGCCGTCGGGATAAACCATCTCGGCGATTACGGCACGCAGTTCGGAAAACTCATTTACGCCTATAAGGCGTGGGGAAGCAGGGAAGGCGTGGAAAAAGGCGGAGTAAAGGAACTTACAAGGCTGTACGTCAAATATCACGAATACGCCGAAGAGCACCCCGAAGCCGACGACGAAGCGAGAAGGTATTTCAAACTCATAGAAGACGGCGACAGGGAGTGCAACGACCTGTTTACTTGGTTTAAGGAACTCACTCTCAAAGAAGTCGGGAAGATATACGACGAACTCGGCATAAAGTTCGATTCCTACGCGGGGGAGAGTTTTTATAACGACAAGATGCAGCCCGTAATAGACGAACTCGAAGAAAAAGGGCTGTTAAAGGAAAGCGACGGGGCGAAGATAGTCGATCTCGAAGAATACGGAATGCCGCCTTGTCTTATTTTGCGTTCGGACGGGGCATCGCTCTACGCAACGCGCGACCTTGCCGCCGCCTGCTATCGCAAGGAGCACTACGACTTTTATAAATGCCTTTACGTCGTCGCGTATCAGCAGAACCTGCATTTCCGTCAGATATTCAAAGTCCTTGAACTTATGGGCAAGCCTTGGGCGAAAGACCTTGTTCACGTCGCGTACGGGATGGTTTCGCTTTTGGACGAAAACGGCAATCAGGTCGCTATGAGCACCCGTCACGGAACGGTCGTGCTTCTCGAAGACGTATTGAAAAAGTGTCACGAAAAGGCTTATGAGATAATAGAGAGCAAAAACCCCGATCTCGAAGACAAAAAGGAAGTCGCGAGAACGGTCGGCACTGGCGCGGTGGTCTTTGCGGCTCTTTCCAACAGCAAGATAAAGGACATAGCGTTCAGTTACGACAAGATACTCAATTTCGACGGCGAAACGGGACCTTACGTCCAGTACACCGCCGCGAGAATAAAGAGCGTTTTAAGAAAAGCGGGTAAAAGAAAAGCGTATACGGTTGCGGAAATAAACGACGACGAGTACGCGCTTATCAGCCTTCTCGCCGATTTCCCCGACACCGTAAAAGCGGCGGCGGAGAAGACGGAGCCCTTCTATATAACGCGCTACGCGATAAATCTCGCGTCGGCGTTCAACAAGTTTTACTTCGACTGCAAGATAATAGGTTCGGAAGAAAGCGTAAAGAATTTCCGTCTCGCGATATCCGAAGCGACGCTTACGGTTATTGAAAACGCTTTAAGACTTCTCGGCATATCCGCGCCGGAGAGAATGTGATATGAAAAAACTCGTCATATTCGATCTCGACGGAACGCTCACCGATACGTCGGAAGACATTTGCGACAACGTAAACAAGGCGCTCAAAAAATTCGGCTATCCCGAAATAACGCTCGAAGAGACGGTCGGATTTGTCGGCAACGGCGCGCGAAAACTCATAGAGCGCGCGCTAAAGGGCGAAAAGCCCGAAAATTTTGAAGAGATACTTGCCTTTTACAACGATTCTTATAACTTTTGCGGAAGCCCCAAGACTTACGTCTACGCAGGGATGATCGAACTTATGCAAAGGCTTAAAGCCGAAGGGTATATGCTCGCCGTCGTATCCAACAAGCCGCAGGCGGGCGCGGACGAAGTGTCGGCAAAGTTCTTTTCGGCAGTCGGTCTCGATTACGTGTTCGGTCAGCGCGAAGGTATCAAAGTAAAGCCCGACAGGGCGTGCGTGGACTACGTTTTGTCCGTTCTCGGCGTAAAGGCGGAAGAAGCGGTATTCGTCGGTGACAGCGACGTGGACGTCATGACCGCGATAAACGCGGGCGTCGACGGAATAGCGGTGCTTTGGGGATACAGGAAAAAGGAAGAACTCGTAAAGATAGGGGCGAAGATATTTGCGTCCGACGCCGCCGAATTGTATGGTAAGATAAAAAGTTTTACTTAAAATACGGCAAAAAATTTCAAAAATATATAATTATTTCAATTCCGATAATTGATATTGCATAAATAATGTGATATAATCTATATATAAATTAAAGGAGTTGAGAAATATGGCTTTTGATAAGTGGTTTAACGAGCAGGCGCTCTGGCTTAAAATAGTTCTCCTTGTCCTTCCGATAGTCGGTTGGGTGACGGAACTTCTCATAAGGCTTTCCGTAATGCTCAGGACGAAGAGCGTGCTTCACATCGTTGTGTTTATCGTCTTCGTAATCGTAGGCTGGGGCTGGATACTCGGCGTTATCGATCTTATCTATATGATAGTGACCGGACACCTTATTTTTGCGGAATAATACGTAAATCAAAAACGCGGCTTTATAGTCGCGTTTTTAATTTTCTCCGCAAAAAATCGTCTATATCGTTGATTTTACGTTTCGGGTGTGCTATACTTTTAGCGTAAGTTCATCTTACGTAAATTTTTTAGGAGGATATAAAAATGGCTAAAAAGAGCGATTACTTTGGTCTTTCCTGGATCGTAAGTCTTATCCTTGCGATAATCCCCGTTACTTCGTGGGTTTGCGGATTCGTTACGAGATTTATGGAAGGCAAGATCGTTGCGGGCATAATCCGT
Organism: uncultured Clostridia bacterium; assembly: GCA_946540675.1. Taxonomy (GTDB): domain Bacteria; phylum Bacillota; class Clostridia; order Christensenellales; family Borkfalkiaceae; genus UBA10281. The sequence goes on from CAMNIW010000021.1 coordinate 7,082, forward strand.
TTGGTTTTCGGCTTCACGATCGTATGGATACTCGACTTGATCTTTATGATTCTCAATAAGAGCATCTGCCGTCTTCTTAATATCTGATTAAGACAAAATCACGGGCTGTCGCGTTTGCGACAGCCCGTTTTTGTTACGGTTTTTATATGATTTGAACAAAATCAGTCTGCTTTTTTGTTTTTCGCCCACTCTTTCATACGGAGATCCCGCGAGAGAATTTTCTTTCTCAGCCTTATCGAAAGGGGAGTTACTTCGACGAGTTCGTCGTCCGCGATAAATTCGAGACACTGTTCGAGCGACAAAACCGTCGGAGTGATAAGTTTAAGCGCTTCGTCGCTTCCCGCCGCACGGGAGTTGGTAAGATGTTTGAGTTTACATACGTTGACGGCGAGATCGTCTTCGCGGGAGTTTTCTCCGACGACCTGTCCTTCGTATACCTTTTCGCCCGCGCCGATAAACAGAGTGCATCTCTCCTGCGCGTTGAAAAGGCCGTACTGGGTGGTTACTCCCGTCTCGAACACGACAAGGCTTCCCCTTGTCCTTGACGGTATATCGCCCTTATATTCTTCGTAACCCGCAAAGACGTGGCTCATTATGCCGAAGCCTTTCGTGTCGGTCAGCATTTCGCTGCGGTAGCCGAAAAGGCATCTCGCGGGGATCTTGAATTCGAGTTTGGTCGTTCCGCGGTCGTCCGCCGACATATCCGAAAGTTCGCCTTTTCTCGCCCCGATCTTATTCATGATTGCGCCGACGTAGTCGTTGGGAACTTCTATCACGAGATCTTCCATCGGCTCGTACGTCTTGCCGTTTATTTCCTTGAATATGACTTTCGGACGGGAAACCTGAAATTCGTAACCTTCTCTTCTCATATTCTCTATGAGTATGGAAAGGTGGAGTTCGCCCCTGCCGAATACTTTGAAGGTATCCGCGCTGTCGGTCTCTTCTATGCGCATGGACACGTTGGTCTCTATTTCCTTAAACAGCCTTGCGCGAAGGTGGCGCGAAGTTACGTATTTGCCTTCTTTGCCCGCGAACGGACTGTTGTTTACCATAAAGTACATAGAAACGGTCGGCTCGTCTATCGCGACGAAGGGAAGTTGTTCTATGCAGTCGGGCGAGCATATCGTTTCGCCTATGTTGATGTGTTCTATGCCCGAAACGGCTATTATATCGCCCATTTCGGCTTCTTCGACTTCTATCCTTTTAAGCCCTTCGAACTGATAGAGTTTTCCCACTCTCGAATTCGTCGTCGTTCCGTCGGTGTGTACGACGGTGACGTTCTGGGCGTCTGCGATCTTTCCGCGGACTATTCTTCCTATACCTATCCTGCCGACGTATTCGTCGTAGTCGACGTTGCATATTATCGCCTGCAAGGGTCCGTCCTTGTCGCCTTCGGGAGCGGGGATCTCGGAAAGTATGGTATCGAGCAGGGGATCCATATTCTTTCCCGCTTCGGGCGTAACCGAAGCCCAGCCCTGTTTCGCGCTGGCGTACACCACCTTGAAGTCGAGTTGGTCGTCGTTGGCTCCGAGTTCTATAAACAGGTCTATAATTCCGTCTATGGTCTTGTCAAGGTCGCCGCCTTTGTCTATCTTGTTTATGCATACGACGGGTTTTTTGTTTAACGAGAGCGCTTTTTTAAGGACGTATCTCGTCTGCGGCATACAGCCTTCCACCGCGTCTACGAGAAGCACGACGCCGTCCACCATAGAAAGGATGCGTTCCACTTCGCCGCCGAAGTCGGCGTGTCCGGGGGTGTCGATAATGTTTATTTTAGTGCCTTTGTATATGACCGCGGTATTTTTCGCGAGAATGGTTATACCCCTTTCGCGTTCTATGTCGCCGCTGTCCATAACCCTTTCCTGAACCACTTCGTTGGTTCTGAAAACGTTGTTCTGTTTAAGGAGCGCGTCGACGAGAGTGGTCTTGCCGTGGTCTACGTGCGCGATTATCGCTATGTTTCTTACGTTTTCTCTGATACTCATATTCTGTCTCCGAAAAACCAATGATAAGTATATCCGTGCGAGCGGAATTTGTCAAATAAATGGAAAGGCTTTTCGGGTTTGTGCGCTAAAAAATAGACATTTTTGCTCGGTTGTGCTAAAATTTGTAGTATGAAAAAGACAAAGAAGATACTTATGATAGCGACGGGCGGCACGATAGCGTCGAGATACGGCGAAAGCGGACTTGCCCCCGCGATGAACACCGAAGAACTTTTGTCGTTCGTTCCCGAAGTAAAAGAGTTTTGCGAAGTCGACGCCGTGCAGATAATGAATATCGACAGCACCAACGTTTCTCCCGCCGACTGGCTGAAAATGGCTGAGACCGTCCGCGAGAATTACGAAAAATACGACGGTTTCGTGATATGCCACGGCACGGACACCATGGCTTATACCGCCGCGGTGCTCTCTTACCTTATACAAAACAGCGAAAAGCCGATAGTCATAACGGGCTCGCAAAAGCCGATAGATTTCCCCGTTACCGACGCGAAGACCAATCTTGCCGACAGTTTCCGTTACTGCTCGTCGGAGTACGCTTCGGGAGTGCAGATAGTTTTCGACGGAAAGGTCATTTTAGGCACCCGCGCAAAAAAGACCAGAAGCAAGAGTTACAATGCCTTTTCGAGCATAAATTACCCGTATCTTGCCATAATTCAGGACGGGCGCATATTGCAGTACGAAAAGCGTAAGCGGCGCGCAAAGCCCGAATTTTACTCCGGACTCGATAAAAACGTCGGACTCTTCAAACTTATCCCGGGAGCCAAAGCCGAGATGCTCGACGCGTACTTTTCCCTTCACGACGCCGTCGTGATAGAGAGTTTCGGCACGGGCGGCATACCCGACGCCGACGGCTACGGCTTTTACGACGTCATAGACAAGTGGCAAAAAAAGGGAAAAACTCTCGTTATGTGCACGCAGGTCGTCAACGAAGGCAGCGATATGACCGTATATAAGGTCGGCAGAAATCTCAAAAAGAAATACGGTTTTTTGGAATCGTACGATATGACTCCCGAAGCGGTCGTCGCCAAACTTATGTGGATACTCGCCGTCACCAAGGACAAAAGCAAGATAAAACGGCTGTTTTATAAGACGATAGCGGGCGATATTCTTTACAAAGATTGAATATGTTGAAAAAATTCGTCAAATATTATAAACCGCATATGAAACTGTTCATACTCGATATGGTATGCGCTTTTCTGGTCGCGGTAATAAACCTTATCTATCCCAAAGTCGCGGGCGAGATAATACGGGTAAAGGAACTCAACTTCATAATAGTGTGGTCGATAGCCCTTCTCGGTCTTTTCGCGTTCAAAGCGGTCTTGCACTATATAATCACTTATTGGGGACATACGGTAGGCGTAAGGATACAGGCGGATATGCGCCGCGAACTCTTCGCGCACCTTCAGAAACTCCCGTTTTCCTATTACGACGAAACGAAGACCGGTTCGGTCATGAGCAGGCTCATAAACGACCTTTTCGAAGTGTCCGAACTCGCTCACCACGGTCCCGAAGACGTTTTTCTGTCCTTTATGAGCCTTATCGGAGCGGTGGTCATGATCGGCATAATAGATTATCGGCTTGCGCTTATAAATCTTATAGTTATACCGCTCATACTCCTGCTTGCGGTGCGGCTCCGTATAGAATTGAAGAAGACGTCCGAAAAGTCGCGCGAGATGACTTCGGACGTGTCTTCCGCGATAGAGAGCGCCGTTTCGGGCATAAGGGTATCGAAGTCCTATACGGCGGAAGAGCACGAAAAGGAGAGATTCGAGATAGCCAACGGCGGTTACAGCAAAGCCAAGCAAATGCAGTACCGCTCTATGGCGAAATTCCATATGGCGATGAACTTTTCAATGGATTTTCTCTATCTCGTGGCGTTCGCGGCGGGCGGCGTGTTCTATTTTCTCGACTACATAACCCCGTCCGAACTGACTTCTTACGTCTTGTACGTAGCGATGATGATCGCGCCGATACGCACTTTCGTCAATATATTCGAGCAGATACAGGACGGCGTGACGGGCTTCGGCAGGTTTCTCGAAATAATGGCGATCGAACCCGAAAAGGAACCCGCTCACCCCGTAAAGATGGACAAGGTAAAAGGACACATCGTCTTTGACGACGTGAGTTTCAGGTACAAAAAGAAAGGCGAACACAGCAAAGACCTTATTTTAAGCCGCCTTTCGCTCGATATTCCCGCCGGTAAGACTCTTGCGCTCGTCGGACCCAGCGGCGGCGGAAAAACGACGATATGCAACCTTATTCCCCGTTTTTACGAGATAGACGGCGGAAAGATCACGATAGACGGCGTCGACAACAGGGATATATCCTTCGTCGACCTTCGCGGAAACGTCGGGATAGTCGCGCAGGACGTGTTCATATTCAGCGGAACGGTAAAAGAAAACATATCTTACGGCAACTTCGACGCGACCGACGAAGAGATAAGAAAGGCGGCGGAACTCGCAAACGCGGCGGAGTTTATCGACGTTCTCGAAAACGGTTACGACACCTACGTCGGAGAACGCGGAGTAAAACTCTCCGGCGGACAAAAACAGCGCATAGCGATAGCGCGCGCGTTTCTCAAAAATCCGCCCATACTCATACTCGACGAAGCGACGAG
>CAMNIW010000022.1 GCA_946540675.1 uncultured Clostridia bacterium
CGGCATACGATTTGTGTTCGGGCAACGCCGAAGTTTCGGTAAAGGTGATGTATAACTATTCTTCGCCCACGCCGAGAAGAATACCCGTAAGCGACGGGAAATTCAACGTTCCGTTTGTCGGCGAATACGCGATCGTGTACGAAGCGGCCGATTACTGCGGAAACGTCTCTACGGAAGTCTTGTGGGTGCAGGCGGTGGCGTCTCTCGGACAGGATCTTACCATAACCGTCGATGTCGCTCAGGCGGAAGCCGACTGCGGAGAGAAAGTATACGTCGCAAACGCGGAATGTTCGGGCGGAAGCGGCGGAACGACTCTTAAAATCTACGTCAAACACGGCGGAGACGTTTACGAAGCGGACGAAGGTTATTTTATTCCCGAAAAAGACGGGATATGGGAAGTGACGTACGTCGCGACCGACTTTACGGGATATTCGGTAACCGAGACGTATCACGTGTCGGCGGTGTACGGCGCGGATCCCGTGTTCGACGAATACGTCGGACATCCCGCGTATTACGTATCGGGCGCGAAATACGTCGTTCCGACGGTCTATGCGAGAGATTATTCGTCGGGAAGCAAAGTTTTAAGGGAAGCGTCTTTGGTCGTCGAAGATAAGAACGGTCAAAAAACTTACGCTTGCGGACAATCGTTCATACCCGAAGTCGAAGCGACGGGCGATAAAGTAAAAATAAAGTACGTATGCGGAAATTCGTATACTAAAACGTATGAAGTTACGGGCGTAAAAGCCGAAGTGAACGGCAGAAGGAACATAGAAAAACTCTTTGTCGGCAGCGGTTATATAAATGAAAAGACCGCGGACGGACTTATCTTTTCCGCGGCGGCGGACGGAGACTTTTTCTGGGACTTCGTCAACCCCGTGACCGCGGAAAACGCGTTGTTGACCATTCTCGGGATAAACGGAAGAGACGATTTCGATAAGGCGGAGATAACTTTCAGCGACTCTCTCGATCCGTCCGTGTCCGTTACCGCGGAAATCGTCAACGTCAAAGGCGGAGCGGCGATATTCTCGGTGTGCGGCAAGCAAACGACCACTAAATACGGGTTCGGCTCTATCGGACTCAACGAGTTTACCGTTTCTTATGCGTCGCGCAGGATAAGACTCGGCGCGCACAAAGCCGACGTCACGACTACCGACGACGGAAAGGCGTTCAAGGGATTTCCTTCGGGAAGAGTGCGGATCTCGGTGAAAGTGGTCGACGCGAAAGCGAATTCCGGATTTATGCTGAAATTTATGGATAATCACAGGTTATCGCTTATAAGTTCGGATAAGATAAAGCCGAGAGTAACCGCTCTCGAAGGTTACGGCGGAATGTTCGATATAGGTTCGGAATACAGGTTGCCGCGCGTTACGGCGTCCGACGTAATGGATCCCGAAGTGACGTTCACCGTCACGGTAAAAGATCCCGACGGAAACGACGTTAAAGACAAAAACGGAGTCGTTTTATCGGGAGCGGATCCCGACGCGCAGTACGTCGTGGTTCTCGATAAATACGGTCAGTACACCGTCAATTATTCGGCGACGGACTCTTCGGGCAACAAAGAGCCGTTTACGTTCGCGCTTACGATAATGGATATTACTCCGCCGACGATAGTTATGCTGTACGATAATAATCTCGAAAAACGGGCGTCTGTCGGGGATACCGCGAAAATGCCCGAAGTTAAGGTTACCGACGACAAGACCGCGGCGGACGATATAAAGGTTTTCAGATGCGTGCGCAATCCTATGGGCGAACTCGTCTATCTCGGTTACGATTTCGAGATAAAGGACGGAAAGAAGACCGTTTACGAATATTCTTATAAATACGTCTACGCAGGGGAATATAAGTTTATGATTTACGCTATCGACGAGGCGGGAAATCAACAGATGGTAAGTTATACCGTCGTCGTCGGATAAGGGGGGGGGAGATATGATAAAAAGGCTTTTTGCTTTGATGCTTGTCGCGGCGGTCGCGATCGCCTGCGCTTCTTGTCGGAAGAAGCCGAACGATTCGCATTCTTCGGGGACAAAGACGGTCGTCTCGGTAAACGACGGCTCGCAGCATTACGTCAGCGAAACAAAAAGACTGCACCGCGTAAAATCGACGAACGTCGGAAGGGCGTTCGTTACCGCGGGGGAATCCGATTATAAGATAATAATCGGGACGAAGAGCACAAGCGCTGCCGCCGCGGCTTCGTATATACTGCGGAGCGTGAAAAGCGTGACGGGTTACGCTCTTCCTATAATCAACGATTACGATCAGGATATTACGGACTGGTCTAAGCAGGATAAATATATAGTCATAATGCACGACGCGCTTTTCGATAGTGCCGAAGTCGCTTTCAGCGAAGAATACGATATAGGATACAGCGGATATATGATAAAGACGGTCGGCGACTCGGTGTTTATCAAGGTTGCGACCGATTACGGATATCAGATGGCGGCTCTCGCGTTTTTAAGGGAAGTAGTCGGATACGAAGCGTTCAGCGAAGACTGTATAGTCTACGGAAAAGACGGATCGACTCTCCCCGATCTCGACGTGATAGAGAAACCCGATTTCGATTTCAGAATGGCGTCGAGTTATCTCTCGGCGGCGGGTAAATACGCTATGGGCGTTACCGCAAACCGCGTTCTTATGGCGCCGGGCGGAGTTACCGTTCACAATTCTTACGTATATCTTCCGCCGGAAACCTATTGCGACGAAAGTAAGCCCGCGACCTATCATCCGCTGTGGTATTCGGACAGAAAGATCGTCAACGCAAATCGCGATCCGTCAAGGCAAGTGCCCGATCAACTGTGCTATTCGGCGCACGGCGATAAGGAAGAATACGACGCGATGGTCGCTACCGCGTCCGCGGCAATGCTCGGCTATATAAACGAAAATCCGGACGTCGACACGATAACGTTTACTCACGAAGACACGATGACCGCCTGTAAGTGCGAAACGTGTTCGGCGGCGACGGAAGTCTTCGGCGCGGTGTCGTCCACGTATATTATGTTTATCAACGACGTCGAGTCGGTCGTGGTATCCGAACTTAAAAGGCAGGCGCAGTTAAGCGGAGGAAAAGAGAGAAACATAAGCATAATCTTTTTCGCTTACCACGCCACCGCGGAAGCGCCCGTTAAAGAAGGCGCGGACGGAACGTATATCCCGTCAAAGAATCCCGACAACAAAATAACCTACCAAGGAAAGGATATAACCCTTCCGTACAACAAGACTTATCCCGACGGCATATCCTGCAACGAACACGTCGGCGTCTGGTGGGCTCCGATAGAAGCCAACTACAACAAGACGTTCTACGACGAAACGTGCGCCAACAACGTCTACTTCAAGAAAAATCTCGAAAAGTGGGGAACTATCTGCAAGAGAATTTACGCCTGGATATACGATATGAACTTCCTTGACTTTATGTATCCGTTCAACAGTTACGACACTCTTTTCGAAACGGTAAGACTGCTTAAAGACAATAACGCGATATATATCTACAACGAAGGACAGGGAACGTTCGCCCAAGGCTCAAACAAGGTGACGCCGTGTTTCGGCGCGCTCAAAGAATACTGCAATCAGGTCGTTGCCTTCGACGTCAACGCCAACTACGGCGAAACGGTAAACAAATTCTTCAAGCACTATTTCAGGGAAGCCGCCGCGCCGATGAGAGAGTATTTCGATAAATTGACGGCGTATCTCAAACAACTCGAAACAGACTATCCCGACGCGTTTACGGGCTTCCAGAAAGACCCCGACATACACAACGAAAAGTATTGGCCTTTGCCGCTTATGCGCGATTATCTCTCTCTTACCGACAAAGCCTTTGCGGCGATAGAAAAGTATAAGACTGCCGACGCCGCGTTGTACGAAGTTTTAAGGAAGCATATCCTTATCGAAACGATATTCCCGAGATTCGTTCTTTGCGAGCATTACGGCGGCTATTATTCGAGTACCGCGATACGGGAAATGAGAGAGTCTTTCAAAGAAGATTGTCTGTATCTCGGCATAGGACTTTACGCCGAACACGAAGTAATAGATCCCTATTACGAAAAATGGGGAATAGAATAATCATATAACTTTTAAGGAGGGAAATATGAGAACAAGAAAAACAGCGTTATTTATCGTGAGCATCATTGCGGTTTTCGCGTTCGGACTTTTTGCGGGATGTAAAAAGAAACCCGAACCGCCGAAACCGCCGGAAGTTAAATCCGAGATAACGCTTCGCTCGTCTTTGAGCGTGGAAGAATTCAAAAGCGAATTGCTTACCCCCGTCATCACGGGAACGGAATCCGAAATAACGTGGACTTCCGATAAACCCGCCGTGGCTACGGTCAACGGGGACGGAGTGGTCTACGGCGTGCGGCACGGAAACGCGAAAATCACGGCGACTATGGGAGAATCTTCTTCCACGTGCGAAGTGACCGTAACTCCGACCGCTCTCGAACACACCGTGACCCTTTCCGACTCGTCGTTATTGCTCGTTAAGGGCGACTCTCAGGAAGTGACGGCGAGCGTGAAATTCGACGGCGCCACCCTTGACGACGGCGAACACAACATATCTTACGAGTGGACGACGAAAGATCCCGCGGTCGCCGCGGTGGTTACGAGCGGCGGCAAAGCGACGTTCACGGCGACGGATACGGGCGTCGCCGAATATACGGTTACCGCAAGGGTCAGGGGATACGAAGCGAGCAAAAAACTCACCGTCAAAGTAATAGCGGCGGACGTAGCGATACAACTCACCGGCGAAGATCTCCAACAAACCGCGGGCGCATACGAAACTTTCCTTAAACTTGCGGACTGGGATAAGACCGAAGCGGCGATAGGCGACGTAAAGATTTACGTCAACGGCGAATTTGCGGAAAACGCCGCGGTCTCTTCGTGGACGGCGGACGACGATAGCATCGCCAAAGTCGAAAATTCGGTCATAAAATCGGTCGGCGCGGGCGTTACCGAAATCAGGGGCTCGGTCGAATACGACGGCGAAACTTACCCCGTCGTCATAAGGGTAAACGTCAGCCGTTCGGAAAAGGCTCTTGAAGACGTCTATACGCTCGAAAGGGAAAAGGACGACGGAATAGACCTTCCGACCGAAATATCGGCAACGAACGTAGAAACGGTCGTCGTCAACGGAAACGTCGTGCTCTACTCAAAAGCGGATAACGTCGGTTCGGTCGCAGGAAACAAGGTGACCTTCGGCGAAGGAACTCTTCCTTCCAACTCCGTGAATATGGGCGAAGACAGAGATATAACCATAACCACCGACAAGGTCGTTTACAGTCTTAAAACCAATCTCTATACGCTCATATTGAAAGACAAGGCCGATCTCGACTCTCTCGGCGCGATAGCCAAGGCTTCTCATACGCAGCAAGACCGTTGGGACGGATATTACGTGCTCGGCAACGACATAGCGTATAACGGCGCGTACACGAGTTTCATAACTTATTCCATACTCAACCCGATAAAGACGGGCAGCAGTTGGTCTGACAGTGCGGCTTCGGGCTTCTGCGGCGTGATAGACGGTAAAAATCACAAGATAGAAGGGCTTGAAATAGCCGACAACAGCGGCGGACTTCTCGGCGTCGGACATAACGACTGCGTGCTTAAAAACATTATCTTCACCAAAGCCGTTTTAAGCGGCAACGGCGGATATATAACGAGCGCGGGCGGCGGCACGTTTGAAAACGTGTTTATTCAGGTAGACTCGATAACGAGCGGCAACGACGCCAGCAACCCCGCGGGCTTCATATCGGCTAAGGAAACGGGTTCTTTCCTGACTATTAGAAGCGTCATCGTAGAGATACGTGACGAAACCATAAACAAACCGCACGTCTACGGCGTGTGCAGACTTAAACCCGGATTCGGACTGTATCGGGGCGTATATTCGATAGGCGTCGGCAGAAACGCGAATCCTTACGTCGCGAATTACAGCGCTCCCGCGGAGCCCGTTTCGGACAAACAGGGAGATTACGTCGACTATAAGTCGCTCCTTGCGGCGGTCAACAGCGGAGAAGTAAGTTTCGTTTCGTGGGACGACTCGTTCTGGCACGTATTTGAAAACGGCCTTGCCGTTCCCGAAAAACTCTTCGGAGAAGGGGAATATTCTTTCGACTATCCCTATCAGTTGACTCCTTCCGCAGGCGAAGTTTACGCGGGCGAAACGTTTACCGTCACGACGAATATTCCCAAAATATTCTCCGATATAGCCGTTGACTCCGTGTCGGCGGGATACGGCGTTACGGTGGACGCGTATACCGTTTCCACTCCCGCGACCGACGAAAACACGATGTCGGGATACGACGTTACGCTCACTCTCGGCTGTGTGTTCACCGACACGAAAGCGATTTCTTCGGTACGCGTCAAAGCAAACGTTCTCATCGTCGTTGAAGACAGGAAGGACGTGACGCTCGATCTCGACGTTTCGGGCGGCTCTCTCGTCGACGTCGGCGGCAAGAAGAAATATACGGGAACGCTCGTAAGCGGATCGGGCGCGGAGACCGAAATAGATCTCGGCTCGGATTACTCGTCTTACGATTTCGGCACGGTAAAGACTTTCTCGATAAACGGCGTAAGCAAACCCGCCGACGGGCTCGGCTTCTCGATAACGGGTTCGGTCATAACTCTCGACGCGGTGGCGATGGCTTCCGCAAAGGGCGAATGTTCGCTTGAACTTGTCTGCGAAAACGGCGCGGGCACGACGTACAGAATACGTATACCGCTGTTCGTCGTAACCAAAGTGATAGACAGTAAGCAGGAATTCGACGCGTTCCGCGACACGGCGCATATTATAGGCGGCGGCGGAGCGAATTGGGACGGATATTTCGTTCTCGGCGGAGATATAGACTATAACGGCGAGATCGTCGGAGCCGCGGATACGGGCTCTATAAAGATGTTCTACGACTATGATACCATTGCCCCGAAGAACAATTACGACGCGACCTATCTCGGATTCAAGGGAACGTTCGACGGCAAAGGCTACGTAATAAAGGGCTTGTCGGTCGTAAACGCGACAGGTAAACCCAAGGATATAACCGGTTTGTTCTACGGATTGACGGGAACGGCTTCCTTCGTAAACGTTTCCTTCATCAACGCAAGGGTCGCCAAGAACTGCGGATTTATAACGCCTATCAACAACGGTCTTATAAAGAACGTGTTTATACAGTTCGACGCGGTAGGTAAAGAAGGCGAAAGAACGACCAGCGTTTCGTGGCTCGGCAGAGAATCCGCGTTCCAGGTCATCGCGGGCACTACGGGTACCGACAGTACCGCAAGGATAATCAGCTGCGTGATCGACGTTTCGGCCACGGATATGGACGAAGATAAAAACGACCACACCGGTTATTACGGTCAAGGCGCGCCGTTCGCTTCGGTCGGCGGTACCGGCGACGGTAAAATACAATACAAAGGCGTATATATCGTTTTCGGCAAAAACTTTGCCGAGTATGCGGTAGAGATTGGCTCTTATAAGAAAGGCTTCGTCGACGTTCCGGCGTCCAACGTTTACGGCTCGTTCGAAAGTTACGGCGATATGCTCGCGGACGCGGCGGCTTCCGCCGAGATAGCGACCTGGGACGTAGACGGCTTCTGGCAGTCCGAAGAAGGCTGGCTTATTCCGCAAAGAGCGCTTAACGCGCTTAAAGCCGCGGAAGTAAGTATTACGGCGTCCGTTGAAGAAGTTTTGCCCGGCGGAACGTTTACGATAACCGTTTCTCCGTGTACGACCGTGAGCGCAGACAGCGATAAAGTGACGATAAACGGCAATACCGTTTCCGTCGCTGCCGATATAGAAGAATCGTCGATAACTCTCACCGCTCGCTCGGTTTACGGAGAAAGCACCAAGAGCGTGACGGTGGAGATTGACCGCACTTTGTATATAACGCTTGAAGAAAAACAGGATCTGGATCTCGATCTCACCGTAGACGAAAGTCAGGTAACGGTCGTCGACGTCAACAATAAAAAGGTGCCTTTCGAAGCGTTGAGCGCGGGAAGCAACCGCACTATGCGGATAGACCTTTCGGGATCGGATAAGACCTTCGACGAACTCGTTTCGGTACATATAGGTGAAGACGACCTGACTTCGGCGTTTACGCTTTCGGACGGAGATAAACTCTCCGTTTCCGATCCGTCGCACTTGTTCTATCAATTCGGCGAAAAGACGCTCACGGTAAAACTCAGATCGGAAGGTTCGGATTATATTCTCGAAGTTCCCGTCGTTATGATAAGTAAAGTTCTGTCCGACAAAGGCGAGTTCGACGATATGCTGAGATTTGTGGCCGCCGCGCTCGGCGACAAGAACGACGAAGGGTACAACGTCAACCACAAAGGATATTTTGTTCTCGATAGTGATATAACGTACAACGGTCCGATATACAGAATGTTGACCGCGAGCGGAGCAAACAAGGCCATTGGCTCGAAATGGACTACGATAGGCGACTACGGCTTTATCGGCACTATCGACGGACGCGGACACACCGTATCCAAGATAACCGCGGCAAACCACGTTTCGGGCACAGACGGGCTCGGCGCGCAGGTGCACGGAATATTCGGTCTTATAAATCAAAACGGCGTTATTAAGAATATTTCGTTTACGGACATAACTCTGTATAACGGCGTTCCGTTCCTTTCGAGAGTGTGCTTCGGAACGGTTGAAAACGTCTATTTCGGTTTCAGCACCGTCAACGTCGGAAACGCCAACGCTTCGGTTATCAGCGGCTTTGAAAACATCGGCTACGATATGTACAGAGCGGGCGAGATCAAGTCAGTAGTATTCGACTTCACGGGAACCACGTTTAATTTCCTTAACAGGACGCCCGAAAGTTGGTTCTCCGTGTTCGGCACGATGCTTAAAAACAGAGTCGCTGACGGCGCGTACGTTATAGGCTGGGACGGAACGGAAAAGAGCGGCGGAAACGAACACGCGGTCATAAGTCGCGTTGACGCTCTTGAAGGCAACGTGTACGGCGCGTTTGATACGGTAGCCGATCTAAAAGCGAATACCGCCGCCGCGGCGGTCGTAGCCGAGTGGGATACCGACTTCTGGGATCTGACGACTCTCAAACCCAAAAACCTGTAATAAGCGGAGATATTTTCCCCGTCCGTTCAAAGGGCGGGGAAAATTTTCACAAAAAACCGATAATGCCCGAAAATTTTTGATTATTGCGCGGTAAGCGTAACACACCTTATCAATAGTTTTTTTAAGCGGCGATAATGCGGTCAATGCTATGTTTATGGATTAAGAATATGGAAAAAAGAGAATTTTACAAAAAAATAAACTATCCGACGGACGTCAGGAAGCAAAAGAACGCCGTCGGGGCGCTTTCGCTTGTCGGAAAAGACGGAGAACTCACCCTTTCGTCAGGCGGTTTCGTCGTGTTCGATATGGGCGCGGAGTCGGTAGGCGGATATCCCGTTTTTCAGGTAAAAGCCTTTAAGGGAAATCCGAGCGTCCGCGTGTCCTATTCCGACAGAATGTCCGTTTATAATCACGAAGAAACTATGGAAAAGGGCGACTTTATCCGCAACAGTTGCGGTTATCTCGGGATAGAACTTCCCGTAATGCCGGCAAATCCAGACAGGTTTGAAAATTACAGGATCGCAAGAACGGGGATATATTCGTATCCGCTCGTACAGGGTCAGCAAAGGTTTATATACGTAGGACTCCCCGCGAGCGAAAACGGCGAAGACTGCGAAGTGACCTTCTCTCGGTTTTATATATACGATAACTCCGCTGAAGTCGTTCCGCAAGGGTATTTTGGTAGCGACGACGAAACTCTCGACAGGCTTTGGCTCGCCTGCGCGAGAACGATCCGTATTGCGACGATATGTTCTCGGCAGTGGGAAAAGGTCGAAGGAAGGATAGCCCTTCGCAAACTCGCAAAGTCCGGCGAAGGCGCGGTCTATAAGAATACGGACTGCAAGACCTTGCGTATGGAAGCGGAAGCCGAGATATATTCTAATCCCGCGTTTACGAGCGGAGTCGGATTTCTCGTCTTTTCGGACGGAAAAAAAGGATACAAACTATCGCTTACGCAGGACGGAGAAGTCGTTTTGCGTTTTGACTCCGTCGTTTTGGAATCGGTAAAGACGCGGTTTAAGGGCGAAAACGAGATAAGAAAAATCGCGGTCTTTGCAAACGGCAAGGGCATAACCTTTTCGATAGACGGCGAAGTCGTTATGAATCACGTCGGCAAGATACGGACGGGCGGATCGTTCGGGTTTTTTGAAGAAAAGGAGTGGCGCGCGTCGCTCTTATCGGTAAAAGCCGTGTGCGACGGGAAAAAAGTCGACGGCGCGTTCGAACCGGAAAATTATAATATAAAGAGCATAGACTATTTCATTTCGGACGGAGCAAAGAGAGACAGGCTCCCCTGGACGGGGGATCTTTATTGGGCGATAGACGGAGCCGCATATGCGTTCGGCGCCGATCTCGACCCGAAAAACACTTTCGACGTCCTTGCCCGTCATCAGAACGACAAGGGGTTTATATTCGGTACTTGTTATCCCGAAAACGGCAAAAAGCCCGACGGGAACGATTACGGGTATTACCAGTCGGACGCGTTTTCGGTATGGTTCGTCATATCTGTTCTTTACTACGCGGAGATAAGCGGCGACAAGTCCGTAATAAGATATTATCCGACGATGAAAAAGTGTATGGAATACGTCCTTGAATACGTCGATAAAAAAGACGGGCTTTTCTATCAGAGATTCGAGACGAGCAAGGGGCTTTGGGATCACGAACTCGGCGACGTGGGAAAAAACACTTATACAAATCTTCTCGTTTGCGACGCTTTTTTACGGCTTGCGCCGTTCGCGGAGCGCGCGGGAGAAAAGAAGTACGCGTCGAAGTGCATAGCGGTCTACAAAAAAATGCGCAGGGCTATATACAGGCACTTGTACGACAAAAAGGCGGGGGGATTTATCAAGAAAAAGAATTCTTCCGAACTTTGCGATATGGCAAACCCATACGCTATGGCAAGCGGTTTCGCCACCGTCGGCGCGGCGAAAAAGATAGCCGCCAAGGCGATGAGCGTCACCAAAGGTTACGGAAAGATGGTTACCCTTATGGTAAGGGGATTATTCGATTACGGGTATCCTGAAATCGCTGAAAAATTGCTTTTCGGCAAAGTTCCCTATCTCGACGCGGACGGCAAGCAGGTAAGTCAGGTCGACTGGCTGTCCGCAATAGGTGACCCCGATTCGCCCGAAACCGTGTACGAGTGTATGCATTATCCGCTCGTCGATTCCGGCGACAATCTCAATTGGGGGGATCTTTCGCACCCCGACAGCGTCGTCAACGGGATAATGTCCGCATATATTGCCGGGATAAAGAACGTTGGCGAAGGTTTTGACAAAATACTCGTGCGCCCGTGGCTCGGAAGAGCGAAAAGGATACGTTGCGGAGTTCCGACAAAATACGGACTTATTGAAATATTTGCGGAAAGGACGGCGGAAGGAACGGTCGTCAGGGTGAGAGTTCCCAAGGGAACGCGGATAAAAACGGGTTTTTCCGAATTGCCGAAACCGGTAAAATATACGGCGACTTACTATTGAAAAAGGTAAAACCCGAATAAACGTTTTGGCGTTTATCGGCCATGCGGACGGTATGACCGCGAGCAAAATCGCCTGTAAATCCAAACCGACCCG
>CAMNIW010000023.1 GCA_946540675.1 uncultured Clostridia bacterium
CGAGTATCACCGCGACTACCGCGATGATTATCCTTTTTGCAAGTTTTGACATATTTACCCCCCTTTATATCACTCTCGATTTGTGACAGGTGAAATATATCGTCTGTGTGTCGAGAGAAAGTTCTTTTACCGCTTTTTTGACCTTTTCGAAGTGCTTTTCGTCGAGATGAACGAACGGATCGTCCATTATCACGAAAGGCTTTTCTTTTTCGTACATATTGTCTATCAAGGCGAGCCTTACGCAAAGCGAACAAACGCTGCGCTGTCCCGCGGATAAGTGCCGCTCGCTCTTATTCTCGCCGCCGCGTTCGAATTCCACCGAAAAATCCTTGTTCATACTCATCTTTTCTCCGAGTACGCTCTCGATCTTTTCGGCATACGTCAAAAACTTATCGCGTATGGGCTTTACGTATTTGTTCCGAAGATTTTGTTCCGCCTTTTCCACGTAATCTTCGACGGTCTTTATAAGATTATATTCGGCTTCGAGTTCTTTTATCTTCACGTCGAGTTCTTCTATCTCGTCCGAAACTTCGGGAAGACGTTCGAGTTTTCTGTCGTATTCGTCTATTTCGCGGTCGTTTGCGGTCTTCTCGTTGCGGAGCGCGGAAAGGCGCGCCGCTATCTCGTCGAAGTTTATCTCCGCGGTCTCTTCTTCGTCGCCGACGTCGTTTTCGAGTTTGAATTTTTCGGCTTCGGCGTATTTTTCCGACCGTTCGGCAAAGTATTTTTCATAAAAAGCGGCGTCTCTTACCGCTTCGCCGACACGGGCTTTAACGTTGCCGTCTTCGACGTACATCTTTCTCTCCGAAAAAAACTTCTTTACCGCGGCGGAATATTCCGCGGCTTTTTCGCGTATCGCTTCCAGGCGCTCGTCCGATCTCTTTTTCTCTTCTTTCAGATCGTTAAACTCGGCTATGTCGCGCCTTAAATTGACGAACAAAGTCTTCCTGTCGCCGTCTTCTATATGCGCGGCTGCAAGGAGCGATTTGTATTCTTCTTCCTTTGTTGATATCGAACGCCTTAAATTTTCGGCTTTTTCGGCGCGTATTTCCTGCCGCGCCGCATAGTCGTTATAATCCGCGACGTCGCGTTTAAGTTCGTTATAGTCGGACATAACGTCTTCGCCGTCCGCTCCGAGCGTGGCGAGTTTTGCGCGAAGCGAACTCTCCGCCCGTTTCAGTTCTTCGGTCATCTCGCCGTATTCCCCGACGCCGCCTTTATTTATTGAGTTTTTGAGATATAAAAACCCGTCCGCCGCGAGCGCGACTACCCCGACCGCTATCAGCGCGACCCCTGCCGCGACGTTCACGAAAAGCAGTCCCGCGCCGCCTGCCGCCGCTATCAGCGCGACGACAAAGACTATCGCGTATACGGGATTTTTTTTGACCGCGACGGGCTTTTGAGTCGCAGACCTTTTCAAGGCGTTTTCCTTTTCCCTGTAAGCGTCCGCCGCCGCGTCCAACTCCGCCATACGGCTTTCGGACGGGACCCTGCCGTCAAAGCGTCTTTTCAAAGCCTGTTCGCGCTCGGTGGCGAAATCGTCCTTTTCACGCGACAACCGCTCGTTTTCGACCCCGATCTCTTCCGCCTTTTGCTCGGCGCGGCGTATCGCTTCTTCCGAAGGCGCGCCGCCCGAAAATTTGACGGAGTATTCTTCCAGCCTTTTCGCGCGGTCGGCGGGAAAAGCCGAACCGTCGTATTCTCTCTTCGCTTTTTCAAATTCTCCGTAATCGTCGCTGAGTTTAGCCGCTTCGTCCGTCGACGGGATCTTGCCGCCGTATCTGTCCGACAACTCCTTCATACGTTCGTCGGCCGCTTTTACCTGATCCATACGGTGCTTGTAGTCTTCTCTCTTCGCCCTGCGTTCGCCTATCTTTTTCGCTTCCGCAAGGGCCTTTTCATTTTCCGCGATCTCCTTTTCCATCGCCTTGCTCTTTGCGTACAAACCGTCCATTTGAGCGTCGATCGCACGGAGATTTTCCCTTTCTTCTTCCTTTTTCTTTTTTTCGTCTCTATTGCTCTTTATAAGCCCGTTGCCGCCCTTGGCGTTTTTGAGTTCTCTCGCCCTGTCGCCGAGCCACTTCATCGCTTCTTCATAGTCGTTTTCGCCGTCGGTATCGTCTACGAAGTTGTTGAGTTTTGCGTTTATCGTAGGCGTTGCGGGTCCGTCGAATATCTCGGTGGTTATAAACGCCGTGCGCGCGAAGTCTTCGGCTTCTATCCCGAACACGGTCTTTCCGAGAGAGTCGTTAAGTTCTTTTTCTTCGCCGTCTATCTCGATTTTGCACTTGTCTTTGGTTTCGCTCTTTTCGTCGAAAAATCTCTCCACTCGGTAGGTCTTGCCGCCCGCGGTAAAGGTCATATTGCCGCCGAACTTGCCGCCGCCGAAAGGATAAAAATGCATACGGTCGTTAAAATCCTTGGTGGTCTTCCTTACCTGCGGCATACCGTACAGCATAGCCTTGATAAACGCCGCAAGCGTGGTCTTGCCTTCCCCGTTGTCCTTTAAGATAGTGGTAACGCCGTCGCCGAAAGAATATTCGGTCTTTTTAAGCGCGCCGAAATTTTCTACGTAGCAGGAAATGATTTTCATAGAATATCTCCCCCCTTGCCGGCGAGCGCTTTAAGTCCCATAGCGAGCACTTTCCCCTTTTCGCCCGCGTCCATATCCGATTTCGTGACTATCCTTGCGAACTCTCCGCGAAGGGATATTTCGCCGAGTATCTTTTCGACGTGCACGGCGTTTTCGGTCTTGTTCTTTGCCGATAAGAAAAAATATTTCCCGTCGAGAGCCTTTTCCACGTCTTCCGCAAGGTCCGAATCGTCAAATTCGACCGCGCCCGTAAGGACGACTCTCACTATGTCGCTCGCGGAGCAGTCTATCGCCGCTTCTACCGCCTTTTTGCACTCATAAAAGTCCTTTAAGCCCGTGAGATCGACAGAGTAGTCGGCTATCTTCCTTTTTGCAAAGGGTATAAACTCGCCCCTGACCTTTTCTCCGACGTCTAAAAGAATAAATCCCTTTTCGCCCGTTTCGTCAAAACCCCTGCCTTCCAAACATCCGCTGTACGCCCATACGCCGCGGTCGTCCAAAGCCTTTATTCCGCCGTAAGAGTGTATGTGTCCGAGCGCGAGATAATCTACGTTCCTGTTTCTCATCTTCACGAGATTGACAAGGTTTTGACCCGTGGAGTCGCACGCGGTGCCGTGAAGCATAACTATGTTTATCTTGTCGGGATCGGCTTTCAGCGAAGTGTAGAGCGAAACGGCGTTTCCTCCCGTCATCTCTATGCCCCATATCGCTATGTTGCCGTATTCGTATACAGTCCACTCTTCACCGAAAGTCTTTAAGTTGGGAAGTTCGGTCGTGTAGTTTTCCATTCCGTCGTGATTTCCGCGAAGGTACAAAAAGTCTATGTCAGGATTGGAACGTATCGCTCCGTAGAAAAACTCCTTGTCTTTTTTGAAAGGTCTGTCGGAGTCGAACACGTCGCCCGATAAAAGCACGACCTTTACGCCGTTTGACGCGGCGTAATCGATCAGTCTCAAAAAGGTGGAACGGACTTCTTTTTTTCTTACGTCCGCCTTTTCTTTCGGAAATTTACTCTCCATCTTCGAGCCGAGATGGATATCGGCGGTATGGATAATTTTCAAAAAAATCTTCCTTCTTTATCGTAGTAAATATATTATACAATATAACGTCCGCCTTTTCAAGCGTTTTTTCGTTTTGCGGCGGCATATGCCCTTAAATCTTACGGTCAATGCGGATTATTCTCGCCGCCCGTCAGGCAGGTCGGACAAAATGACGAGAAAAACCAATTACCGCTTATTCAACGCGAGTCGTTTGTCTATTGTCATTATGAGCCTGCATAGCAGGCGTGATAATCTACTATGGTCTATAGTTCAGGGGGATTCTTCCCACCGCCCGTCAGGCAGGTCGGGTCAGAATAACGGGAAAACACATTGACGCAATGACAAAGGGGGCGAACATTGGCGCAAGGACGATAAATCGTCGTTGCGACGGCACAAAAAAATCCGCTTGCCGATGTGGCAAGCGGATAAAAAGTTTTTGTTTTTCGATTATTTCTTCAAAACTTCTTTTACGATAAGGCATGCGCCCGAAAGAATTCCGAAGATACCCGAAAGGATAGGACCTACCGCAAGGCTCCAGGTGTACTGCGAATACAAAGTCTTGTAAGAACCTACGAGAGCCGAAGCGAACACCGCGCTGGTAAGGAAAGCGATAACGCCGCCTACAACGAACGCGACAGCCGCGATAAGGTTGAAGAGTTTGTTGTCCATAAAGAAACCGAGAACGGTAAGGACTACGCCGGCAAGCGGAAGAACGAACATACCAAGGAAGGGAAGGAAGTTGAAGTTGATAACCGCATTTCCGTCGCCGTCTTTACGTCCGAAGATAACTTCGGTACCCTTAAAGGTATCGGTACTCAAAACGCCTTTTCCGGTTACTGCCGGAAGCAAGAACATAAAGAACGCAACGAGTCCGAGAACCGCCGCCACGCAAACAAGGCAGGTGCCGAGCGTGAATTTGAATTTTTTTGCCATTTTTATTTATCTCCTTTTTTAATTTTTCTACTTGTAGTTTTTTTCGTCGGCGAGTTCTTCCGCTTCTTCGGGGTCGCCGTCAAGGCAACCTTCTTCGTAAAGCGCAAGTTCGTTTTCGTCGTCCGAATTTTCAAGCGGCACT
Source organism: uncultured Clostridia bacterium (assembly GCA_946540675.1). Taxonomy (GTDB): domain Bacteria; phylum Bacillota; class Clostridia; order Christensenellales; family Borkfalkiaceae; genus UBA10281. The sequence goes on from CAMNIW010000023.1 coordinate 4,709, forward strand.
TCGTCGAGTTCCGCTTCGTCCGTATACTTCTTTTTCATATTGCTATTATAATACCGCAAAACGGGTCTTGTCAATACAATGCGGATAAAATTTTGTGACAAAATACTTAAATCTGTTCCGATAATTCCACTATTTTGCGTAATCTGTGGTTTAAGCAACTTTTCGTTATGCCGAGTTTTTCGGAAAGTTCGCTCATCGTGTCGTTTTTGTACTTCACTCTCGCTTCGGCGACAAGCCTGATTTCCTTTGGCAAACGGTCGAGCCCGACGGTCTCTTCTATCCTGTTTATCGCGCGTATTTGCTTTACCGCCGCGTCTATCTGCTTGGTCATATTGGACACTTCGCAGTTTATCTGGCGGTTGTAATTGTTTTTCATATCCTTTTCGACAGCGAGTTCCGCGAGTTTAAGCACGCCGAGCCTTGCCTGCATAAGCGCGAGCAGGTCGGAGATCTCGTCGCGGGTCTTCATATAGACAATATAGTTATCCTTTCTCTCTATAAGTTTAGGCAGGAAATATTCTTCGCTTAAAATCTCGCAAAAATCGGTCGCTATCCGATAGTTGGTAAATACGAATTCGAGATGATAACCCGTACCCGTGGAACCGTCAGACGACGGCAAAGTAACGCTTCCGCCGCCCAAGAACGCACCGCGGACGTAGGCGACTTTTTCGCTTTCTTCTTCGACGACGCTCCACTCCGCTCCGAGTTTTACGCTTACGCCCGATTCGTCGCGTGAAATTATACCCATATCCGAAAGAGCCTTTTCGCTCGTTTCTCCGATAAATACGACGGTCGTCCTGTTTTTCTTGGTCGGTTTTATCTCGCCGTCTATCCCGTAAAGGTCTTTTACGACGGCGGAAACGTAGTCGGCTATCCGTCGGCTGTCGGTCGATATTTCAAACCCGACTCTGCCCGCTCTCACTCCGACCGAGCCCGCCGTGCGGACGTATGCGGACAAAAACGCCCGCTTGTCTTTATCCGAACGGTATTTTACGTTTATGAGTTCGGCTTTCACCTCTTCGGAAAAATTCATTTCGTCCCCCTGTTTTTCACCTTTACGGCTTGTCCGGTTATTCTATGCCGTGTTCCTTTTTGTACCGCGCGAAACGCATATCGGGCACTCTTCCGTCTATGTTCATTATCCTGTCCATAGGGAAATCCACCCTTTCGAAAAGTTCTCTGGCAAGTTTGTCGTCGCCTATTCTCGAAACGGAATGCGCGTCGCTGTCTACGACGAATTTTACGTCCGTTTCTATTACTTTACGCCACTCTTCGTCGGATAAATGCACCTTTTTGGTGTTTATCTCGAAATACGTCCCGTAGTCGGCGCAAACCTTGGCGACTTCCACGGGGTCGCAAAAACACATAAACCCGACGTGCGTTATCACGTCTATCGGATTGTTCTTTATCGCGTTGACGTAACAGTGCGTGTTATAGTCGATGAGTTTTTGCGAAGGCTTGCATTTGAACGCGCTGCAAAACAAATTCTGCAAAAGCAGTCTGTTTATGTCGCGCGTGCTGTTGTATATTATAAACCTGTGTATACCGGCGAGTATGACGTCGAGTTTGGGATAATCCGACTCCTTTACGTCTATCGTTCCGCACTCGCCGCGAAGATTGCTCTCTATGCCGAGTTTTACTTCTATGCCGAATTTCTCTTCGGCGGCAAGACACTCTCTCTTCATTTGGTCGAGTTTTCTTCTTCTCATACCGAAAGCGGGGTGCGAAAATCCGTGATCGGTTATCGCTATTCCGCAAAGTCCCTTGCTTTTCGCCGCTTCGGCGTTTTGCTCTATAGTTCCCTTTCCGTGACTGTACACGGTGTGGGTATGTAAATCATAATTTATCAACGTTTCCACAATCAAAACTTCCTATGTATTCGACTTCTTCGCGGAGTTTTACCCCGCATTTTTCCAAAGTCCGTTTTTTTATCTCCGATATAAGGCGGTATACGTCTCCGCTGGTCGCGGAATCGTCCGCTATTATAAAGTTGGCGTGCTTATCCGACACTCGCGCGCCGCCGATCGAAAAACCTTTCAGCCCCGCGCTCTCTATGACCTTGCCCGCAAAATAACCGTCGTTTTTGAAGACGCTTCCGCACGACCTGCCCTTGGGGACCTTTGATCTCCGCAAGGCGCGGTACTTGGCGATCTTGCCTTCCGACTGCTCGTATTCCACGTTGTCGAGATCGAAACAAACCGATATTATGCCGACGCCCGTCTCCTTGAAAACGCTCGTCCTGTACCCGAAACCGCAGTTTTCCGCCGTGTATATCCCGTCGGTAGAAACGACGTACGACACGTAGTCCCCGACGTTTTTACCGAAACACCCGGCGTTCATCGCCACCGCTCCGCCGACGCTCGCCGGAATACCGCTTAAAAATTCTATTCCGCCGAGACTGTTCATCAGCGCGTCGTCTATAAACGAATTGAGCCGTTCGCCGGCGCGGACGGTCGCGAGTTTTCCGCTGTAAGACACGCCTTTGAGTTTTTCGGTAAACACGACCGCGCCCCTGTACCCTTCGTCCGACACGAGAACGTTAGACCCCGCGCCAAGGAAAAAGTACGGCTCTCCGCATTTTTTGAGCGTTTCGGTAAGTCCGACTACTTCTTCCGCGGTTTTAGGGAAAAACGCGTAGTCGGCGTTGCCGCCCGTGCCGTAAGTGCACTTTCCCTTTAACGGATAGTTCTCCGCATACTCGACTCCCGTTTCTCCGAAAACGCCGCGCGCAGTCTTTTCACCGATCATTTTTTCTCTCCTATTTTACAACAATTATACTTTTATTACAAGTGTTTTAACAGATTTTTAACTCTTTCGGGCAACTCTCCCCCCTTTGTCTCTTTGCGTATTTCCATAACGTTTTCTATCTCAGTAAACGGGCTTACGGTATATTCGTTTTCCGAAAAATCGTACTCCGAAAGCGCGCCGTCGGAATACACGTCGAAGAAAACCGACGTCATACCTATTTTCGTCAACTTTTTTTGCACGGATTCGGATACAAGATACTCTATAAACCCGAGACAAGCCGAATAGTCTTCCCTGTCTTCGGCGCATATCCCGACGTACTGTACGAGATCGGAAAAACCCGTCAGCGGCTTTGCCGCGAAAAGAGCCTTTCTTCCCGTCAGCCTGTTTACGTCCCTTTGCGTGCCGATAAGCGTCGCTCCGCCCGACAAAAAAGCGGTATACGCGAGCATGGGTTCCTTTATCTCAAAGGTTTTATCCCCGAATCCGTATCCGCACAGCATAGGCGAATTGTATTTCCCCTGCGACACGATAAGTCTGTCGGTAAGTCGATTTTCGCCCGTTTTCTTTATTTCGAAGTAGCCGCCCGCACACCAGGGATAGGCGTAACAACGCTCCCCGACGTACCCGCCCTTAAACGAAACGTCGGGAAGGCTCTTCACTATCTCCGCCGCAAAAGGACAACCTATCCCGAACGATATGACGTCCGGTTTTTCGCCGTTTTTCAGGGCGACGAGCGCACCTTCTTCGGTTCGCGTCGAGACGAGAAAATGCGTCCCCTTGCCGCCCTTAGTCTTGCCGTAGGTCACCGACATATCGCTCAAAAAGTCCGCGCGGGACCCCGCGCCGCCTTCGAACGTGTCTATATTCCACACGGTAAGCACCCTGTCGTACCGCTCCGTTTCTATCGGGAAAACCGACCTTTGCGCGGTCTTTTCAGCCGCAACCAAAGGCGTATACAGCATCACGAACGCCGCGAGCGGGTACGCTATAAGCACTCTTATTATCCGCATAATAAATTATATGCGGCTACTCTCTTTATTAGGATAAAATTTTTTTCAGCCGAGCGCGACGTCGAGTATCATCATCACGACGAAACCCGCCATCACTCCCCAGGTGCCGAGATGGGGATTTTCGGTAAGTTTCGCGTCGGGGATAAGGTCTTCCGCGACGACGAACACCATCGCTCCCGCGGCAAACGCGAGAAGCCACGGCTGCGCGACCGCTATGGACGTGGCGAGAAAATAACCTAATACCGCCGCTACGGGTTCTACCGCGCCGCTGCCCGCTCCGAACAAAAACGCCTTGCCCGCGCCGCCCGTTTCCCGTTTAAGCGGCAAAGCCACCGCCGCGCCTTCGGGGAAATTCTGTATCGCTATGCCGACGGCGAGACCGAGAGCCGAAAGGTTTGCGGCGTCGGTTCCTATAAACCGCGCCGCCCCGAAAGCAAACCCGACCGCAAGCCCTTCGGGAATATTGTGTATAGTCATTGCGAGAAAAAGTTTTGCCGATTTCTTTAACCTGACCTTAGGTCCTTCTTCATAGTTGAGCCCCTTGTGAAAATGCGGAACGACTTTATCCAGAACGACGAGAAACAGTCCGCCGAGTATAAACCCGACCGCCGCGGGAACGAAACTCCATTTTCCCATAGATTCGCTTTGCTCTATCGACGGGATAAGCAAAGACCAGACGGACGCCGCTATCATTATCCCCGCCGCAAAGCCGAGAAAAAGCGTATTCATTTTTTCGGGAACGTCCTTCGTGAAGAAAAACACAAGCGCCGCGCCGAGCGTGGTCGCTATAAAAATAATCGAAAATCCTATGACCGTAAGTATGACGTGATCCATAAACCGCTCCTTTGAAACAAGTTGGTTAGCAACTGCTAACTGAAATCATTATACCGCAACGCGGATATATTGTCAAGCGGCCGAGAGTGAATAAATACAAGCGGCGAGCCGCGGAAAAATCCGCGGCTCGCCGCCGCTTTTATTGTTTATTTTCGCCGAAAACGCTGTTCATAAGGTCGGCTGCGGGGTCGTAACCGGCCTGCTTTAAGCGGTATCTTCTCGCCGCGGTTTCGAGCACGACGGGAATATTTCTTCCCGGAGTAACCGGTATCTTGATATAGAGTATCTTTTCGCCGAGTATCTCGCAGTAATTGTCTTCCGTGCCTATCCTGTCGTACGATTTGCCGTCTTCCCAAGGAGAAAGTTCGGCTACTATGTCCACGCCCTTTTCGGGTCGTATCGCGCCGGGACCGAACATCTGCTGAACGTTGATTATGCCTATTCCCCTTATTTCCATATAATATCTTATCTTTTCGGGCGACCTGCCTACGAGTTGGTCGTTTATGTTCTTTATTATCACCGAATCGTCGGCGATCAGCCTGTGTCCGCGCGAAACGAGTTCGAGAGCGATCTCGCTTTTACCTATGCCCGACTTTCCGCGTATGAGTATGCCGACGCCGAACACGTCCAGCAGTACGCCGTGCATGACTTCGGTGGGCGCGAGAAGTTCGCTTTGCAGTATCGTTATGTCGTTTATCAGTACCGTGGTGACCTTGTACGACCTGAAGAGCGGACAGGCGTACTTTTCGGCAAGTTCGAGCACTTCGGGCAAAACGTCTCTTCCCCGCGCAAAGATAAGACAGGGAATATCCCTGCGCATAAGCGCGTCGAGCGCGTCGAGCCGCTTTTCTCTGCCCATACCGAGCAAAAATTCGTATTCCGCGTTGCCGATCACCTGCACGCGCGTGTGATCGAAGTGCGTCATATACCCGGCAAGTTGAAGACCCGGACGCGAAACGCTTATGCTTTTAAGCGTAACTTTTCCGCAGCCTTCGTATACCGTTTCGAGTTCGAGTTTGTCCGCGAACGCTCCGACGCTCAATTCGTAACTGTCAAAATTTATTTTACCGTCTTTCATTTTCAAAAAACTCCGTTATTTTATCGGCAAGGGCTTCTCCTATGCCCGAAACCGTCATTATTTCTTCTTTGTCGGCACGCTTTATGTTTTCGACCGTGCCGAATTTGTCGAGAAGGGCTTTTCGCTTGCTTTCGCCCACCCCGTCTATCTTTTTGAGTTCGGACGAGAGAGCGTTTTTTCTGTGCATCGCCCTATGATAAGTTATCGCGAAGCGGTGCGCTTCGTCCCTTATCCTTTGCATCATTTTAAGCGTATAGTCCCTGCGCGGAAGGGCTACGGGATCGGGCGAAGACAACGTGAATATAAGTTCTTCCTTCTTTGCGAGAGAGACGAGATCTATATCCGTAACGCCCGTTTCGTCGAATACTTCCTTTACCGAAGACAGTTGCCCCTTGCCGCCGTCTATCACGACGAGATCGGGTTTAGAGAATTTGTCTTCTTCGTCCGTGCCGAGTTTGGCAAGCCTGCGCTTCAACACTTCTTTAAGACACGCGAAGTCGTCCGAACCTTCCACAGTCTTTATCCTGAAACGCCTGTACTGCGCTTTGTCCGCTTCTCCGTCGGTAAAGACGACCATAGAACCGACCTTGTCCACGCCGCTTATATGGGATATATCGTAACACTCCATACGCTTGGGATAGCGCGAGAGAGAAAGCGTTTCCTTTAACTTTTTGCAAGCCGCGACGGTCATATCGTCCTTGTGTTTTATCCTGTCGACTTCCTTTTCGAGATAATCTTCGGCGTTTTTTCTCGCCATATCCGCGAGTTGCCGCTTTACGCCGCGCTCGGGAACGTATATCTTTACGGTTTTGCCGAAAGTTTGTTTAATGAAACTTTCCAGAACTTCCTTGTCTTCGATTTCTTCGGAAAGGATTATTTCGTCGGGTATCTCCGCCGCTTTGGAATAGTACTGCGAGATAAATCCGCGAAGCCTTTCCGCATTGCTCTCTTCGGCGTCTTCGAGCGGAAAATTCCTGCCGCCCTGCATTCTGCCGCCCCTGATAAACAGGATGTTTGCCGAACTGTATACCCCGTTGGTCGTGACAGCCGCGACGTCGATATTGACGAAGTTGTTGAGAGCCGTTATTCTCTTTAACTTTATCTTTTCGAGCATACGGAGTTTTTCCCTATAGGAAACGGCGAGTTCGAACTCTTCGAGCGACGCGAATTTTTGCATACGTTCACGCAAAACGTCTTCCACCCCTTCGTCGTTGCCCGATAAAAAGTCAACCGCCGCCGAGACCCTTTCG
>CAMNIW010000024.1 GCA_946540675.1 uncultured Clostridia bacterium
TCGCCCCCTCCGGGTTCTTCTTTAGGTTCCGTGCTTTCGTGTCCGGGGCCGTTTTCGCTCGATGAAGGTGTTCCGCTGAGGTTGCATGCCGTAAAGGCGCAAGAAAGCGTCAATGCACACAACATCAGAAGTAATGCTTTGATTTTGTCTTTCATATTTTTCCTCCCTAAGGGTTTTCCCCCTTTATTTACGAATTCTTAATAAGTTTCGGCAAGCGTTCCGGATGTACGTCCCATACGTTATGGTCGAAAATCCGATAAGCGTCATAAGAAGCCCTCATCTGCTTTTCCGAGTATGCGACGTTTACGCCTTCAAACGTGCCGTATCCCATACCGATCACGCCGCCGGCGTTTTCGATTTCGCAATAGACCACGACGTCGGACATACCGGATTTTCCGTATCCCCAGTTGTATGCCATACGCGAAACGCCCATAAAGGCTTTAGTCGTAATTTCCGACGGCAGCGTTTCGTGATCGACATATCCCGTTGCCGTTTGATGGTCGGGAAATTCACTCACGGCGGAATTCTCTCCCTTGCGCATACGGATAAACACGTCTCTCATATTCATTCCGTAATTCGTCCACGAAATACCGGTACCCATCGGCGTTTCAAACGCGAGATCCAACGCCACGTTGGAAATGTCCGATTCCAAAACCGTATCTTCTCCGAAACGGGAAGTGTGCTGTCCGAAGGTATGCGCAATTCCCGCCGCCCTTTCCGCTTCCGCCGTAAACAGAATATTTTCAAACGAAACGTTTCTCAATTTTAAGCCGACGGTCGTGCCGAAAAGCGATTGACTTGCGCCGGACATCGTGATATTTTTGACCGAATGGCAATCGCCGTCGATCTCCGCACCAAAGAAACAAGTGCCGATATTGCCGCTTCCCGCAAGCGCCCCGATATCGTATTCTACTCCCGTAAAATCGATATCGTTTGCCAAATAGTAACGGGATTCGATATCGCAGGTTTTTTCAAACATAGCCAGCCATTCGGCAGGAGTCCCTATTGCCGCCGAGTATACGTCCGCCGTTACGTATTCAGTCATCCCTTCGGACGTTATTATAATATCTGTCGTGCCGACGGATACGGGAGCGATCTCTCCGCTCTCGGACACCGTCGCGATCGATTCGTCGGCGCTGGTATAACTGACGGCTTTATCCGTTAAAACGGTTTCCTCGCCGTTTTGTACGGAAACGTATTCCGCGGAAAGCGGCTTTGACTCCTTCGATTTCATATCCAGATAGACCTTAGTCCGCGACACTCGTAGATAAGCTCCTTTATCGCGGTCGCTCGCCGTAACGGTAACGACGCACTCCGCGGTTTTCCCTTCCGCGTCAGCGGTAATCTTAACCGTTCCCACTTTTTTCGCAATCACTCGCCCCGAAGAATTTACCGAAGCAACGGTCGGGTCGTCGGACGTCCATCTTACGGAACGCGCGGAATTGGTCGTCGCAATCAGGAAAAACGTTTCGTCTTCCATAGCGGAATAGGTCGTTTTATCCAACCGTATCGTGATTGCGGCAGGCGCTTCGCCTCCGTTGCCGCCGCTCGTTTCGTTGCCATTGCAAGACGTCAAGGCAGGAAGAGCTAACAGCATCGCCGCAAATAACGTTGCAAATCCTTTTTTCCATTTATTCGTCATTTTTTTACTCCTTACTCTCTGAGCGACAACGGTGAAAATGCGTTTCGGAAAAACGTCGTCCTTTCTTTGTTCGATAAGTCCGCTTTCCGTTTTTCATTCACCCTTATCCGAAAATCTCCGTTTTCCATTGCGCAATCTTTTGCGTAAGACCCGCGTTATCGCTTTCACGCCTGTTGGTAATTTCGAATTTTGCGCAATAATAACTGAGATTTCTCCAATACTTTTCTTTTTGTTCTTGCGTCAAAAGATTCATATAATGTTCAAACATCAGGTACATAGGAGTGATCTGTTCCCTGCAAACTCTGTCGTAAAGTATCTGATATCGCTCGGGGTCGCTTTCTTTAACGCCGTCAAGTTGTGCGATACAATTTTCCGTCATCCGATACATTTCTTGCAAAACTTCATAAGGCCAGAAAACTTTTAGCGTAGTATCGAACGATATACCGCCGGAAAACGCTTTGTTGTTTTCAAGATACTTATAATACGAACGGAAGAAATTGTAATATTCCGTCATACCTTCCGCCGCCGCCCCGTAATAATGCGAGATAAAATCTTCTACCAATTCGTTAAAATCCAAATCGGAGCGATACATCGTCTTGCATTGCGTATAGATCTTCAACGCCTCGAAGGTGGGCGTAGACGAATCGTACACGCCCTGATCCATAATATAATTTACGCCCATATCCGCCATCGTTTTATAATGCTCGGCATAAACGCCGAAGTTGTCTTGCGGAGCCATATAACTGTTTGCGGGGGTACTGTACGTCCAGATAACGATATGATTGTTTCTACCCTGCGACGCAAACAGATCCGACCATGCGCGGAGTTGTTGGTACTGCGTAGCGTTCTCCTTACTTGAAAACGCTTTACTGAATTCCGCTTCGATGGGACAGTACATCACGTTTACTTTTTCGTATACTTCAAAGCCGTCCCAGACAGGCACGTATTTATTTTGTTCCGCGTCCCATTTTGCGGGCGGTTCCGCCGAAGTCTGGTAAGCAAAGAACAAAAACTTTATCTCACGTTCGGGATAATTATCCGTAAGCCATTTATCTACGTCTTTAGCCACTTTGTTTGTAAAATCGAGTTCCTGACCGCCGTAGCCGCCCATCTTCGCTCTCGCCTCAACGCAAGCGTCGCATTCACACATATCCGTGTTGTCTTCGTGACCGATCATCACGTAAATGCCGTAAGGGTTACCCGCAATTTCCGATTTGATACGCTCTACCATTTCCAGACGCATTTCTTCATTTGAGTAGCACACCTGCGTCTGCGAAGCATTATACCAATCCGGATGCGCGACGCCGTACGTAGCCGTGGGAAGATAGCGCCCGATCACCGTGTGTCCGAACGTCACCCAAGTCCCCGTGCCAAACCAACTGAACATTCTCATTCTTCTCGCAAACGTCGCGTCCGCGGATACGACTCTCGACCGGAATTCCCGTATATCCACCGTGGGAATAAATTTGATATCGTAATCCAAAAGCGGGATCGTCGTTTTTTTCTCGTAATAAATCTCATCGGCCGCGTAAAATTCCAACCCGATCGTATAATTGAGCATATCATAGCCCGCGCTGATCGTGGCGTTGCTGTTCTTTCCGTTACAGATAAGCGTATTGCCGATGCGCTTCATAATATACCCCGTTTCCCGAAGGTCGGGAGTTATGTCCAGACCGCTGCCTTGAAAAACCGTCGTGTCGCCAAGGGAAATATAACGTTCCGTATCGTCAAACGACAGATCCGTATCCGGAACGATAGGCAATTCCACGCCGGAAGACGCCTGATAAAAATACTGTATCTCCGACGCGATCGCTCTGATATTATCGTCCGCCGTTGCGGAAACGACTATTTTATAATCCGATTTCCCGTCTTCGATAACGTTGATCCCCGTCGCCTCGATGCGGGCGGGAAGTTGGGAAACAACGTTGTCCGTTTCTACGCCTTTTTCGGTTTCGTTATTCTTGCAACCGCTGAAAAAAGCAAGCGTAGCGACAAGGGAAAGTGCGATCGCGATCATTCTTTTTTTCATAGAATACCTCCTGTTTATCGCACCGTAACGTTGAACGCGTAAAACGCAACGTTATCGTTCTCGTCATGTACCTGATAATAGATCACGTATTTCCCTGCGCGGGTAAACGTAACCTTATTATTTTTTACTTCACCGAATAAACCGCTCGGCAACATTACGTAAATTTCCACCTTTACGTTATCCTTATTCCCGTTATCCGAAATATCGTAGGAAGGCAACGTTATCGACGAACCCGATTTTGCCGTTTGAGGCACGGTACCCTTGAAACTGAGCGAGGGTTTCGTTTCGTCATAAGCGACGACGTATTTTGTCAAAGTCGCCGTCCTGCCGTTTCTGTCCGTCGCGGTATATTCGATAGCATATTCCCCGTATCCGTCACCGAGAATATACGTCTGTTCGGTTGTTGCCGAGGTTGTTTCTTTCACTACCCGACCGTTTGCCGTCACGCGCACTTTTACGTCGCCGACGTAACCCAGAACGTCGTAAGCGGTCGCGGTGGGAATAACGATTTCCGTACCCGGCGCAAAACCTCCCGACAAATATCCGTTAATCGTAATGATAGGATTGGAAGAGTCCTGACGGTTATTGTTCATTATTTGGTTCGCGATAGACGACATACCGACGCTCGCTTCGCCGTAAATTCCGCTTATTTCCGCTTCCATGTAAACGTAACCGCTGCCAAACCCGGCAAAGGGTTTACCGTTGAGATAAGTCGTCACTTCTCCGATTTTTCTGTCGAAAATATCCGTGAACGTACGCGTTTGGATATCGTAAGAAATTTCCATTTCTCCGCCGGCACCGACGCTGAAGAACTTGCAAACTTTGCCGTTGATCGTCGCCCTGTACTCCCCGTCAAAAGATTGTATCTTCATCACGACGGTTTGCGTAGCGTCCGCACTGTCTCTGAAGATAAGATCAAACGAATCGTATTGCGATTTACTTTCGTCGATCGCCAGACGGAAAAACAACTGATTTTCCGCGATCGGTCTTATGAAAGCGAACTTCATACTCTCGGCGCCGTCCCGCGCCGTAAAGAATATGCCCTCTTTCACCGCGCTGACGTCCGCGTTGTCATATGCGTAATATTGAGTCAGATACTGCGCCTCTTTGTTTTTTATAACCCTGATAGGCAACGTTCTTTCCGCAACCGTTTCCTTATCGCCTTTTGCGAAGATATAACGGATCTTCGCCTCGCCGACCGTATCGGACGCTTTGGGAGTGTAAAGTCCGTCATCGAGCGTCTTCGTACCGTTTGCGTCCGTCACTTCGATTTTTGCCGTTATTTTTTCGCTGACGCCGACCGCGGCGTAATAGTCCGCTTGATATACGGGGAATTTGTACGTGTCCCCTTCGATAAACGTTTGAGGTAAAACGATCGACCTTTCGTCAAAGACGGGTTTGTCGCCGAGTTTAACGTTTTTTATACGCAATATTTCCGAGCTTTCCGAGCCGATGTAATCGGTTACCGTTAATTTTACAGTGTACGTACCTTCTTTTTCGCAAATAAATGAGCCGTATTGCACTTCGACGGGTTCGCCGCCGCAAGTTACTTGTACGGACTCGGTAACACCGCCCACTCCGCCTTCACCGACAAATTCGGGAATATAAACCCTTTGTCCGACAACTGCGGTTTCGGGTAATTGTTCCGATATCATTATCACCGGCTTATCCGCTACGGAAATTGCCTCAACGCTTATTTCTTTACGTTCCGTATTTCCGTAAGAATCGCTTGCGGTATATACGACCGTATATATGCCCGTTTGGTCGGGGACAAACGCGCCGTTTTCAATAGGAACGCGCTTATCTCCGAAATATACGGCAACGTCCTCTTTTACCACTTTGCTGTACAAGTCGCGCCATTCCGCGTCGAAAAGTTTATAGGGCGAATCCACCTCCGCTTTGGGCACGTTATTTTCATCAAGATCGCCGAAAGTAACGATCGGCGCGGCGGTGTCATGTACGTAAGGATCGGTCAGATCCTCCCCGTCGATCTTCATAAGCATTACGTTTGCCGTACCGCTGACCCCGACCGCATACATAGTCATACGGACTTCACCCGTCGTCCAACCGTGCCAAGGCCTGTCTCCGCCGCTAAGGAATTGGTCCGTGGTACTGTAATCTCGGAGTAAAAACGGAATTTCTTTCTTTCCGTCGCCGCTTACCGTCTGCCACGATTGCGCGTAAATACTCAACGCCTTGTCGTCATAATATAGTTTCATCGAATTTTTTACAAATTCTCTGTCCGTGATTTCCTGAGTAAAGTTTGCGCTGGATACCAGACCGCCGTCTTCGTGCGAAGTCGCGTTGTGAATAAGCACGTCGCCCGTATAAAATTCGTAATGATATGCCAACCAGTTTTGCCCTGTCGCCCTTGTTCGCAAAAGCGTGATGGCAGGATTATAATCCATATATTTAATACGAACGGAAATATAGTTTTCGGGATCGTAAATGTCCGTAAACGTTACGTATAACGCCGTCATATCCGCTTTTCCTATTTCGTTGGGTTGTACGATAAATTCCACAAGCGGATCGTTTTGCGTCCGATCGGAAATCGTGTCGTCAAACGTGTTGTCGGACAAATCGATCACCTTGTCGTAAACGACCTGAGTGTTGTTCGTAAGCGTCAGCATTTGTCCCGTAACGGTATTGTTTGCCGTCATCGTTTGATAGGATACGGAATTGCCCGTCCCCGGCGTGAAAACGTTTTCATACAATGCCATAACGGTAAATTGCTGAATTTCCGCACCGCCGCTCCAACGATGCTCGACGCTGTAATTGCCGAGTTCGTCTAAAACCGCCGACGTGTTTTTTACTTCTTTTCCCGACGGATACACTACGGAAACCGAAGCGGTCTCTTCCTTTCCGCCGAAATAAAATTTCGCCGGTCGTACCGTCAACGTGTCGCCGAGCGTTTTAATTTCTTCTATCTCTTCCATTAAAACGCCTACTTTATCGTCGCTGACGACAACTTTCTTTTCTTCCTTTACCGAGTCGCCGTAAAAAGGCAAACCGTATGTGATCGTGTACTCGCCCGTCTCCTCGAAAGTATAGGTAAAACCGCCCGGAATCTCTTCAAATCCGTCCAATATGACTGAATCTTTCCTGATGGTCACGACCGCGTTTTCCGAAAAACCGCGATGAGAAAGCGTTGTTGATACGTCGGCGGCAGGGATATACAGTTGCGCGTATCTGCCTATTTCCTGTTCGCTCGCAAACGCCGATTCATAAGTAAAAGAAGAAACGACGTCGCTCTTGTCGATAGCGTCTATACAATAATATGCCGACGCAATATCTTCCCCTTCGCCGTACGTATAGTACAGAAAATATTCGCCTGCCGTCTCGGGAACAAAAGAATACTCGTCGTCCACGTTGACGACGGCGCCTTCCTCATCGTATATTTTCAGCGCGACGTCATCGGAAGAAAGTTCACCTTCGATCAAATCGAAAACGGACGCCCTCGGCGCTTCGTATTTTTCCCCTACGACCGCTTTTGCGCGTATAACCGCCTTTACGTTCGCTTTACTTTCCACGTATTGCGTACCGAAATCGTATCCGCCGAAAGAATATACAAGCAATTCGCCCTTTCCGTTTTTCTTGACGTCGTCAAACACGACGCTGACGGAATATTCCTCAAAAGAAGACAACGAGTGCCGTAATTGTTTTCCGTCGTTATATTCACGGGAAAAATCCCATACCAGCCGATAAACGCCCGTAGCGTCCGCCGCTTTTACTTGTTGCGTCGTCGGATCGAACATCAAATTTATGATACCCGACGAAAGTTTCGTATATACGCCTTCGTTGTTATATAGCCCGGTATAACCGTAAGGCGCGGGCGCTCGCCACTGACTGTAATAATATACGATACCTGCTTTATTCCCGTCTACGCTGACGAAAACGTCGGATTCCTCTTTCCCGACCGAAACGCCAATAGAAAAACTCTTTCCCGTCGCTTTGTCGGTGAAAAGCAAAGAATATTCGTCAAGATCGGGGGATTTGCCGTTATCCGCAATCGCCACAAGACTCGTTTCGAATACGCCGCCGGCAACGCCTTTGAATTCAGCTTTCGCGCCGCTGTCATACGCGTAAAAAAGCATACCTTTTTCCGAAGAAAGGCTCGGTTCGCAATAAGCGGCTTTATATTTTATCGGCGTTGTTTGTTCATAGATAAACGCGTCGCCGTAAGAAGATTTTGCCGTCGCTTTCAGCAGCGCGGGCGTTCCGACGGCAACGGCGATCAAACCGCAAGCCGACGCAAGGATCGTCCCGACCGTTTTCTTTTTCATCATTATCCTTTTATACCTCCTTCGGTGAGATTGCCCATGATACGATTTCTGAACACGACGAAAATCGTAAATACGGGAATAAATATAATAACACCGGACGCGATTTGCGCGGGAACGTTATTGATTTGCATATCGTTTAAGTAGTGATATAACCCGCGGGCCGCCGTAGGATAATCCGGTAGTAACAACCACGGCGTTTGATAATCGTTCCAAAACTGCACGAACAGTAAGATAAATACCGTAAGCGACAAGCTTGCCACTAATGGCAACATAATCTTCATAAACACAAGGAAATGTGACGCGCCGTCGATAAACGCCGATTCGGCGTATTCCCACGAGATCGCTTCAAACGCCGCGTAAAAAATCAAGAAATATGCGTTACAAAAAGTGACGCGCTGCACGAAAATACCAATCCAGGTATTATGCAAGTTTACGTTTTTCAGCAATTCCAAAAGCGAAGGCATCGTCCCCACCACGGGAATAATTATCGTAACGATGACCACGTTCCGCAATATCGTACTGATAACGCTTTTATATCTCGCGCAACAATACGCCACCGCCGCGGTGAAAAACGTTTGGATCAACGCTCCGCCCCCGGCATATAAAACGGAATTACCGAACATCGTCAACAATCCGACCGTTACTTTTGCCTTGCCTTTGTAATAGGAAGATTTCAAAGAATCGAAAACGTATTTATAATTGCCGAAATCAAATTCCGTAAATACGCCTAAGGGGTTTGCTCTAAAATTATTATGCGTCCTGAAAGAAGAAAGAAACGCCCATATAAACAAGCCCGCTATAATCAGACTGTAAACGGCCAACACGACAAATATAACGATCTCATACGCGGTATGTTTTCTTTTTTTATTGAATAAACTCTTATTCATACCCCACCTCACCGATCCGACGGCCCCAACTTGTTCATCAGGTAACGGGCAAATATCGTTACGGGCGCAATCACAACCGTCGCCAATAAACCAAACGCCGAACAGTAAGCGTATTTGATCTCCGATTCGGCTCCCCCGTCGAAAATGCTGACGAAAATATGATACCCTACCGTTCGCATTGTGTTGCTCGCCTCATTGCCGTACATGGCTTGCAGATTGGCTTGGTTTGTCGCCAACCCCGCCATGGCGATAACGATCATTTCCACGATCGTGCCCCATATTGATGGCAATACGATACTCCGGAATGTCCTGAATTCCGAAGCGCCGTCAATGCAAGCCGCTTCCATAACAGAGACCGACGTCTGCGACATTGAATTCAAAAACAGTAAAATGTTCGCGGAAAAACCGCCGATAATATGCAACATAAGCATAATCGGCAAAGCCGTTTCATCCTTTCGGATCAAACTGATTTCCGGCTGAATAATAATTTTATCTAAAATTTCATTGACAAACGTTCTGTAAAAGATGACAAGTACCATTGAACAAACGATACTCGGCATAAAGATCGTCACTTTGAAAAAAGTGTGCGCGGTATACTTTTTGACTATGTAATAAGCAAACAACAACGTCAACGGTATGACGATGAAAAGCGTTGCGGCAAAATAAATCAATGAGTTTTTTACCAGATAGCCAAGCACTTCCGAATCCTGAAAAATTTTCGCAAAATTCGCAAATCCTACCCAGGTAATCTGCTTTTCATAATTAACGACGGAATATTCTTTGAAAGCCATCAAAACATTGTTGATATTCACGCCAATGAAGAAGACAAGGTAATTCAATATCGGCAATATTACGATTCCCCAATAAAAGAACGTTCCTTTTTGCTTCATCTTTGATAAAAAGCTCGTTTTATTCATAAAATCCGTCCTCGTAGTTATCGGTATTTCCGATGTCTTCAGCTCTCGCTCCTGACGTTCCAATTCCCTTTAATATAGTTATAACTTTCCGTGAAAAGCGACGCGGGCGTCAAGGTTTTGTCCGCATACATACGTTCAAAAGGATTGCTGCCTTTCGTCGTATTGTAACCCCAAGTCAAATAATCCAACAAACTCTTATTCTTCTGAGCCTCAACCGACTTCGGCATCCATTCTACCCATTCGGTGTTGTCGGAACGGGATACTTCGTAAACGTTCTTGCCGTAATAACTCATCTTACCAAGCGTTTCTTCCGTCAACTCATAGTCCATTGCGCGCAACATATCCGTATGCGCGGAGAAAGTATTCATCGCTTTATCCGATTGTAAATAACGCATAAACGCCTTCGCGATGGGGATCGCATATTCGTCGCAATAATTGTTGATAAACATCAACGATTCGCGTTCGGAAATCTTCGTATTCTTTTGTCCCAACTGACTGCCATCCGCTTTTGGCAGCGGCATAATACCGAATTTATGAGCCTGACGATCGGATTCGGAACCGTAGGCGGGCCGCGCTTCGTTGTGCCACCAAGTACCTTCTACCAGCATCGCAATAGGACGGTAATCAAATTCCTTCATCTTTGCGCTGTTAATGAAATAATCCTGCGCGTCAAGATAATTTACCGTAAACGAACCCGTATAATAATCGGAATCCATAATCATTTTCGCAAAACGAAGCGCGTCGTATTTACCCTTTTGGGCGTGAAGCATATACGCCGTTTCAGGCGTGATCTGCGTTTTGCTTAACATTTTGGGAGTCACGCCGTCCGCTTCGTACTGAACGTTTCCGTTTTGATCAAGGTCGAGCAAAGTTTCGGATTCACCCCTGAACGTAAACGCAAGTTCGTATTCCTTTGCGCCGACGTTATTCGCCCAGACTTCGTTTGCAAAACAGGTCAAATAACTGGTTGCCGTACCGTTCCAGATAAAAGGAATTACGCCGTCGTATTCCATAACCGTAAGCAACGCCCGGAAATCGTCGTACGTCGCGGGAAGCCCGTCGTCCAAGGAATAATTGACGCCGTTAACGGTTCCGCTAGCGTTATCGGGACCTTTCGCTCTCGGATCGGTCGCACTGTTTACAAACAATTCTATTACTTTGTCGTAATCCTTCAGGTCCTCTTCAGTCCAACCCTCCGCCGTTTTCCCTTCCGCGAAATAATAGCAGTTTTCTTCAAAAAGTTTTACGTTATATTGCAAGTTCATCGAACTTTCAAAGAAGGGGATCGCGTAATATTTCGGCGCAGTTTCTGTTCCGACGTTGTAATATTGCTTTCTTCTGTCGGAAATTTTAGACGCGATCGACACGTTTTCTTCCGTATCGTTATCGATCAAAGCCGCGTCACAAACCACGTCGGTAATGTCCATCATCGCGTTGTTGGCGACAAATTGACTGTAATTCGTGTTGACAAGAATGTATACTTGATTGGGATCGCTTTTTACATTATTTACGGCAATAATAGATTTTTCAAAGTCTTTTACAACCTCTACGCCCTTTTTCCCTTCTTCAAAAGAAACTTCCGCGTAATCCGCCTCAAAGTCCGCAATCAACTCGTCGATCCAGGCACGCCCCGCACCGCCATTATAATATTTAACAAACAGTTGTGATTTGCTTGTGTCAAATTCCTGTACTTCTTTGTCGCAACCCACCGTCGCGAACGTACTGCCAAAAGCGGCAAAACAAAGCAATAACGCCATCCATTTTTTCCCTTTCATTTTCTTATCTCCTTATATCCTTTTTATGGTTATTTACTTTTTAGCGCATTCATATATTCCAAGA
>CAMNIW010000025.1 GCA_946540675.1 uncultured Clostridia bacterium
GTATTTTTCCACGAACGCCGCCGTCATCATACCGCCGCCGTAGTCTACCGAGCCGAGAGCCAATGCTCCGTTGCCGAGAATTATCGTAAAATCCGTATTGATATAACCGACGTCCATTATCAGCGAAGGAGACTCCCTGACTTCCCTGTCGAGAAGAGATCCGCCCTGAGCAAAGCCCTGATGCACGAATACTATCTTGTCAGTCTTCAATCCGTTGAGCGCGTTTTTTACGGTATTGATAAAGTATTTATTGCAGAGAATATACGATAAATTACCACCGAGCATAGACGACACGTTGCCGACGGGATCGATGATTTTTCGGTTGTCGTCAAGAACGAAATACACGTCGGAGTGCGCTATTATCTCATAGCCTTCTTTTTCGACGTATATACGACCCGTTTCGTACAACTCGTTTATGTCCTTTTCTTTAATTTTTTTCTTTTTGCCATACGCTATTTTGTATTTTCGGTTTTCGAGAATCGTGAACGCTCCCGGCACTCCGACGTAAACCTGGCGGATATCGGCTTTTACCTTTCCTTCAAGCGCTTTTATAGACGCGACTATCGCATTGGAAAAGCCCTTTACGTCAAAGAACTTGCCCTCGAAAAAACCTTCGTACGGACACTCCGAAACTCCCAGAATCGAGAATGAATTGTTTACACCCCGTTCCCCGATAAGAGCCTTTATCTTGGAAGAGCCGACGTCGAGTATGGCTACTCTGTTTTTTATCATAAGTTCTCTCTTTTATAATTCGGTTGTCAAACGTTTTCCCAGCCTTCGGACTCCGCCCATTCTATGGCGACTTTGCCCGTGTCTTTTGCAACGACGGATATATATCCGTTGCGTTTCTTATACTCGTCGCATCTCGATTCGTAATATTCTTTAACATCCGAAACGCTGTTACATATAATTTTGGCGACACTATCGGACTTTCTGTCAAACCAAAAAGACAGCGTAACGCCCGTATTCGTGCGGAGATAAATAAATTCTTTTTCTCCGTCGATCACTATTTCTTTGACTATATTAGCCGCGTAGTTTATGTCTTTGTCGTTTAAGTTGCCGTATATAGTCGTCATATAGCCGAACAGTTTGTTTACTTTATAATCGACCTTGCTGCCGATCTCCGACTTATCGACGCCGAGATCGACGGCTTTAAGGTGTATTCTCGTAACGGTTGAATCAATCTCGTCATCGCTTTGCGCTTCGCGGAGTAAATAATATTCGCTGTCCATAACGTAATACTTGTCGCCTTCGTTAAAAACAAACGCTTCCTGACGCTTGGTAAGAACGATATCGAGCCTGTCGGGAAAAGATTTTTTTACCGACAAAACCTTTGCATAAGGATATTGCTTCAATTCATTTTCTATATCGGAAACGCTGACACTGAAAAACAATTTACCTTTGAACCTGTCGGTCAGCGTATCTTCGGCTTTCTTGTATATTTCATTGTCCGAAACGTTATTGTCCACCCTTACGTAAACGAATCTGACCCTGCCGAGCCAGACGAACGCAAGCGCCAACATCATAACGAACACCAATACGGTGCTTATTAAAACAAGTCTTTTGTATTTCATACTTCTCCGATTATATCTCGATACGTGCGACTTTCGCGCCTATTTTCCGTAGTTTTTCATCTATCCGGTCATATCCGCGATCAATGTGCCCTATTCCGCCGACGATGGATTTCCCTTCGGCGGCAAGCGCCGCTATAACCATCGCCGCTCCGCCGCGAAGATCGGCGGCGGACATACATGCGCCCGCTATCGTTTTACGACCGACCGCAACGCAAGCGTTGGCATATACCGAAAGGTCGGCTCCCGTCTTTTTCAATTCTTTAACGTAACCGAATCGTTCGGGAAATACGGAATCTTCAACGACCGTCATTCCGTCGGCAACAGACGCACATGCCACGAGTTGAGGTTGAAGATCCGTGGGAAACCCCGGATAAGGCGCCGTCACGATTTTCCCGAAACCTTTTTTTGGTCTTATAAATTTAAGTATATATATTTTATCATCTTTTTGTATTATTTTGCAAGCGTTATTCCCAACTATTTTGGCAATAAATAAAGAATTTCTTAAAGACGGTACCGAAAATTCGAGTTCTCCGCCGCACGCCGCACCCAAAAAAATAAAAGTTCCGGCTTCTATCCTGTCCGGCGACGGGGTGAATTCCACTTCCGCCGAATAAAGTTTTTCGACGCCTTCCACCGTAATAACGTCGGTTCCCGCACCGCTTATCTTTGCCCCGATAAGGTTAAGATAGTTTTGCAGATCTATTATTTCCGGTTCTTTCGCACAGTTTACTATGTACGTTATGCCGCGGCTTTTTACCGAAGCCATCATAAGATTTTCCGTCGCGCCGACGCTCGGAAATCTTAAAACGACTCTTTTCCCTTCCAATTCATATCTCCTGAACGTCGTATACTCGCCGTAAGTCACTCCTACGCCTATTTCTCTCAATGCGGCTACGTGTATGTCTATCGGTCTTTTACCTATATTGCATCCGCCGGGAAGACACATTGCCGCTTTACCGAATCTCGTGAGCAACGGCCCTACGGTAAAAAGCGAAGCCCTGATTTGACCCGTAAGTTTTTCGGGAAGTTCGGAACCGTTCAGATCCGCCGTATCGAGAATAAGCGTATTCCCGTCGAAATACGCCTTACCCCCGAGCGATTTTATTATTTCCGTCATAACTTCGACGTCGTATATTTTAGGACAGTTCCTTATATGCGTTTTGCCTTCGGAAAGAATGCTCGCGGCAATGAGCGGCAAAACCGAATTTTTCGCCCCGCTTATCCCGACTTCTCCGTACAGTTTTTGCCCGCCGACGATTTCGAATCTTTCCATATTTCCTCCGACAATAAAGATACAGTTTATCTTATGATTGCCGAAGATAAAAAGTTAAATCCCGTATGCGGCACACTCCGTCAACAATTTTTTTGAAAGACAATACAGCGGTTAAAGTCATTGACGACGCCGCAAGCGAACGGTCGGTGAAAAAGACTGAAAACCGTCTTTTTGAAAACTTTTTTCGGGTATATTACCCTATCGTTTGGATACGTTGTATAATACGCCGAAAGAAAACATAAAGACGATAAGCGACGTGTTCCCCGCCGAAACGAGCGGAAGGGGAAGTCCCGTAGGCGGAATACTCCCCGTCACGACGAGCGCGTTGATAAGCGACTGTATGCCGAAAACGGCGGATATGCCGAGCGCCAAAACGTACCCAAAGAAATCTTTCGCTTTTACAGCCGTTTTTATTCCGCGTATCACGATGAATATTATAAGTGCGAAAAGCAAGACAAGTCCTATAAATCCCGTTTCTTCGCCGATAACCGCAAGCACGAAGTCGCTTTCCGAAAACGGAAGAAATTTGAATTTTTGCCGCGAATTGAGATAACCCACGCCGAACCAGCCTCCGGAACCGAGCGCGTAAAGCGATTGCAACAATTGATATCCTTCGCCTTTCGGCGACGCCCAAGGATTGAGAAAAGCCGAAAGTCGGTTGAGCCTGTACGGTTCGGCAAGTATAAGCAACGGAACGCAAAGGGCGATCGGAATGAGAATAATCAAAAAATGACTCATCTTCATACCTACCGCAAACAATATGGAAAGCATAAGCAGTCCGAAACATATCGTTATCGACATATTGGGTTCGAGAATTATCAGAAGACATATCGCGCCGCCTGCGACTATTACCGGCAAACACCCCGCAAACGTTCGGGTTTTATTCGGATTTTTCGCAAAATACGACGCGCAAAACAATATGTAACAAATCTTTGCGATCTCTGACGGTTGTATAGTAACGCCGCCTATCTTTATCCACCTTGTCGCACCGTAATTCGCATAGCCGATCGGCGTAAATACGAGCGCAAGTAAAACGATGGCGACAATTACCGCGGGAATACCGATCTTGCGGTATTTGCGATAGTCGAAAAAACACCCGAAAAGCATCGACGCATAGCCTATAAGCATACCGACAAGATGTTTTCCCGCAACGTAAAACCTATTGCCGTACGCCGACTCGGAAGCGTATCTGCTCGCCGAATACACCGAACAAAGTCCGATAAGCGACAACGCTATAACCGAAAAAAGAAGCGGAATATCTCCGCTTCTCTTTCGTTTTTCTCCGAATGCGTTAACGGGCGCCGTTCCTATTTCGTAATTATACATCGAGACTCTCCACAATATCCATAAAAACGTTTCCCCGTTCTTCAAAATCGGTGAATTTATCGAAACTCGAACAAGCGGGACTGAATAATACCGCGTCTCCCGACGTCGCAAGCATAGACGCGATCTCTATCGCCACCCGAAAATCGTCCGTCAGCGAAACCGCAGTATAATCCGCTTTCCGCGCGCTGTCAAGCATCCTGTACCTGCTCTCCCCCGTAAGCACGACGCTTTTTACATTGCTTTCTTTTATTTTTTTGAATAAAGAATCAAAATCGAGCCCCTTGTCTTTTCCGCCGAGAATCAGCACCGTAGGTTTTGTCATACTCTCTATCGCCTTTTCGGCAGCGTCGGAATTGGTCGCCTTGGAGTCGTTGTAATAATCGACTCCGCCGACGTTTTTCACGAACTGTATCCTGTGCATCACGCCTTTGAATCCGACGAGACTCTCTACTATGCACGACTCGCTTATGCCCATTATTTCGGCTACGGAAATAGCCGCCAAAGCGTTCATAAGGTTGTGTTCTCCTTTTGCGGGCAAACTGTCGGTCTCCATTATGAATTTACCTTTATAGAATATTTTACCGTCCGTCGCATAGGCTCCGTTTACTTCGCTTTTTGCCGAAAAATAAACGATTTTCGCACGCAGGTCTTCGCCTGTTTTTCTGACTTCCCCGTCGTCGTAATTCAATACGGCGTATTCGCTTTCGGTAAGGTTTGCGAGTATCCGTTTTTTAACGAAAATATAATTATCCATATTGTAGTGACGCGATAAATGGTCGGGCGTTATGTTGGTTATGACCGAAACGTGCGGAGCGAAAAGTTTTACCGTTTCAAGTTGAAAACTCGATACTTCCGCAACCACTATCCCGTCGCTTTTAATTTGTCCGAGTTTATCGGAAAGCGGTGTGCCGACATTTCCGCAAAGTACGCTGTCTCCCCCCGCCCCTTTAAGTATCCCGTCTATCATCGAACAAGTCGTAGTCTTTCCGTTCGTTCCCGTAACGGCGATTATCGGAGCGGTTACGAATCTCGCGGCAAGTTCGAGTTCTCCCGTAACCCTTTTGCCGGCGCGCCTTGCCGCGAGCGGCACGTCGTGATCGAGCGGTATTCCGGGACTCAATACCACGACGTCTATTTCGCGTACGAGTTCGAAAACTTCGTTTTTATCGACTCTGACCGCGCCCGACGCTTCAAGTCGTCTTGCGGAACTCAATACCATCTCGCTTTCGTTGTCATCGTATATATAACACTTTGCGCCTTTTGACAACAGCAATTCGGTTGCGGCTATCCCGCTTTTCGATATTCCTACAACCAGGAATTTATCTCTTTTGAAATACATTTCAATACCCTCCCTTAAATAAATAATAGATAATGCATATGAGTCCCGCAAACGCGGTTATAAGTTTGTATGCGAAAACTATTTTGCTTTCGGCGTATCCCTTATGCTGAAAGTGATGATGTATCGGCGCCATAAGGAAAACTCTCCGTTTTGTCCGTTTATAATGTAAGACTTGTATTATGACCGAAAGGCTCGAAACCACAAACATAATTCCGAGTATCGGTATAAAAAGCATATTGCCGGACAACAGTTGACATATTGCTATAAAACCGCCGAGAGCAAGACTGCCCGTATCTCCCATAAAGACCGACGCCTTGTAAGTGTTGAAAAGCAAATACCCGACTATCCCGCCCGCAAGAGAAACTTCGAGAAGAGCGACGTTGTAATACTCCGACTCGGTAGCGTATTTATCCGCAAAAAGGCTTGTCTGGATAATTATTATCGCCGCGCTGAAAAGCAGGTTCAAGTACGAAACTCCGCCCGCAAGTCCGTCGAGACCGTCGGTAAGATTTACGCTGTTGGTAGTCGCGATAAACACGACGACGCAAAGCGGAATAAACCACCCTTTCAGTTCAAGAGTTTTTTCCGAAAACGGTACGAATACAGTATAAAGACCCCTTGTATACGCAAATATCGATATGATCGTCGCTATCGCAAACTCGAACACTGTCTTTTGTACGGGGCTTAACCCTTCGTTCCGTTTAAGAAAAATTTTTACCGCGTCATCCGTCAGCCCGACTACCATATACGCAAGTCCGACAAGCACGCATACCGTAGACAAAAACCTGCCGCCCGATGAAAAAAGATAAAACGATATTATCCCTGCGGCAATAAAGATTATTCCGCCCATAGTCGGCGTGCCGGACTTATAATTGTGCTCTTCGACGTATCCGAGAATATTTTGCCCGAACTTCAATTTTTTCAGTATCGGTATCAGGCATATCCCTATGACTACCGAAAGAGCGGCGGCCGCAATGAATGCCGAAAACAACGTTTTCAAAGAGATTCGTTTCCCCCAAGAGTATCTATGTATTCCAAGACCGCGTTTTTATCGGAAAAATCGCGTTTTATACCGTTTATTTCCTGATATTTTTCCGCACCTTTACCCGCTATCACGAGCACGTCGCCCCTTTTAAGTTTGTCTACGGCGAATTTTATCGCTTCGGCTCTGTCGGTAATGCGCGTATAATTTCCGTTTACGCGCTTTATTCCGACTTCTATTTCTCCGATTATACAGTCGGGATCTTCATATCTCGGATTGTCGCTTGTGATAACGCTGTAATCCGCTATAATTCCGGCTATTTCGCCCATTATCGGGCGCTTTGCCTTCTCGCGGTTTCCGCCGCAACCGAAAAGGCATATGAGCTTGCCTTTACAAATTTTTTTCATAGAAGACAACGTCCTGTTAAGTCCGTCGGGGGTATGCGCGTAATCGAGAAATATCGACGCGCCGCGCCACTCCGCAATCGGTTCGGCTCGGCCGCTTACAGGTCGTATCTTCTTTAATGCGGCCGATATCGTGTGTATTCTGACCCCGAGCGCCGCCGCGCACGCACATACCGCAAGAGTATTATACACGTTGCATATGCCGTACAACGGTATGTTGAGTTCGTATATTATATCAAAAAGGTTTATCACGTAATTTATTCCGCGAGTGCTTTCTGCGACGTTTACCGCAAAGACGTCCGAAGGCGAATCGATGCCGTAAGTTATCGTGTTGACAAGGTTTTTCGCAATTATCTCCCTGCCCACGGCGTCGTCGCTGTTTATAATCTTGTACTTACATATATCGTCGGAAAATATTTTTTTCTTTGTCTCCGCGTAATTTTCGAAATCGGTGAAATAGTCGAGATGATCTTCCGTGCAGTTGGTAAAGATAAGCGCTTCGAAATATATCCCGCCCACCCTGTTTTGATCTATTGCGTGTGCTGAAACTTCCATCACGAGATATTCTACCCCGCTGTCAACCATATCGCGCATAAGTTTATACAGATCGAGCGTACCGAGCGTAGTCAGTCCGCTATCGAACATAAGTCCGTTATATATCGTTCCCAGCGTTCCGCTCACACCGACGTTCAGTCCCCGCGCGGCGAGCACCGCGGACAATACGTGACACGTGGTGGTTTTTCCGTTAGTTCCCACCACCCCGACGACTTTGAGTTCTTTTTGCGGAGAACCGTAAAAACAGTCGGCAAACTTTACCATCGCGTCCCTGATATTATCTACCACGACAACGCAAACGCCGCACTCGATCCTTTCTTCCGACACAATCATTACGGCGCCGTTATTTATTGCTTCTTTTATATAAATTTTACCGTCTGAGTCGGTGCCCTTACGGCAAAAGAAAACACTTCCCGATTCCACCTTTGCCGAGTGGTCGCACAACGAATTTACGTCAATCGGAATTTTTCCAATTATTTCCGAAATTTCAATAGATTTCAAAAGTTTTTCAACATTCATTTTATCCCTTTGATCTCCTTGCTTTTTATAATGCCGTCGAATACGTCCTTAACTATCGGCGCCGCAACCGTAGAACCGTACAAACCGCCTATCGGCTCGTCCACTATCGCAAGTGCCAGATATTTCGGATCGGACGACGGGAAAAAACCGACGAAACTCATAATATTCTTTCCGACTGCTATTCTGCCGTTTTCATATTTTTGCGCGGTACCCGTCTTTCCGCCCACTCTGTACCCTTCGATATATGCCTGCTTTCCGCTTCCGCTCTTTACGACGTCTTCGAGATATCCGGCAAGTATACGCGAAGCTTTTTCGCTTATCACCCTGTTTTTAACTTTCGGATTGATTATTTGCGCTATTTTCCCCGTTTTATCGCTTATCTCGCTTACGAAATACGGCTCGTAATAAAGTCCGCCGTTTACCGCGGCGGCGGTAGCCGCCGCAAGTTGTATCGGCGTTACCGCAATAGTCTGCCCGAAACTTATTCTTGCAAGATCTCCGCCCGTTACAGAACTTTCCGGTACGACCATTCCCAACGCTTCGCCGTTAAAATCTATCCCCGTCGTCTTTCCGTATCCGAACGCTTCGATATAATCGTACATTTTCTCTTTGCCGAGCGACAAAGCGATATCAACAAAACACGGATTGCAACTGTTATTCAGCGCGGCCGCAAGATTCTCGTTGGCGTGTTTTCCGTTTGCGTGCGTCGTCCAGCATTTTATTTTCTTTCCGTCCACAATTCTGTAATTGCTCGGATTAAACACGTAGTTAAGCGAAAAAGCCTTTTTGTTTCCCTGCAAATATTCTTCGATGTTTGCCGCCGCGGTCAATATCTTGAAAGTAGAGCCCGGCTCGTACGAATCAACTATAAAAGAATTTCTGCTCGCCGAGTCTAAAAACTTCCTGTCTTCTCTCGGAACGGCGTTCAAATCGTAAGACGGCAATTCGCTCATCGCGAGTATTTGTCCGCTTGACGGATCGAGCACGACGACCGCGCAAGACTTCGGCGTATATTCGTTATACGCTTTGTACATAACGGCATCGCATATACGCTGTATTTCAGCGTCTATCGTAAGTTTTACGCTAAGCCCGTCGGTAGCGGCGATATATCTTGCCGCCGTTTTACCTATATCTTTGCCTATAAGGTCGGATTCATACAGTATTTCTCCGTCATATCCGCGTAAAAACTCGTCGTAATAAAGTTCGAGACCGCTTTGTCCGCGCCCGTCGGAAGAAACGTATCCGAGAACCTGACACAGCGAACTTCCGAAAGGATAATATCTTGAATTATCCGACGAGTAATATACGCCTTGCAAATCGTAATCGGCAAGTTTGTCGACGGTTTCTTTGTTTACGTTTCTCTTTACGGTTATTTCGGACGAAGTTCCTGCGATTATCTTATCGTACAGGGCGTCGGCTTCGATACCGTCGAAGATTTGCGAAAGACTATCCGCGACAGCGCGCGGATCGGCGACGCATCTCGTCCTTATATACACGGCGTAAGACTGTTTATTTTCAGCAAGCGGAACGTTATTTCTGTCATATATAACGCCCCTTTTTGCCGATACGGGCAACTCTCTCGTCCACTGATCTATCGCAAGCGACTGCAATTCTTTACCGCTCACTATCTGGATATAGAACACTCTCGATATTATAAACAAAAAAATAAAGGTTATCGCGCATAAAAGCGCAAATAACCTCTTTCGTATAATATTAAGATTTAAGTTATAAATAATTATGCTCCTTTCAGCCTTTATACATACCCATTTCTTCGGCTTTTTGTATTATCACTTCATCGCTCGAAACGTATTCGTATTCGTTGATCACGGTTTCATAACGAGTATTGAGATCTTTTAACTGCATATTATACCGATCGATAGACGCGTCGAGAGACCTGAGCATTCTCGAATTGAGAATTATCAGCGATAAAATGGTTATTATCACCAACGCATACACAGCGAGAAGAACTTTTCCCTTGGAACTCAACTTAAAGCCTTTTTCGGTCTTTTCGGCTCTCTTTATGTTGACGTCTTCATAAATATCTTCGTCTTCTCCCTGGCCGAACTGCATCGTTGTCGACGAAGGAGTTATATCTTCTTCGTTGTAAACTTTTTCTTCCGTTTCGACGGCGGGCGCGTATTTTGTATTAAGTTGGGCAATAGTCGATTTGGTTTCGGTTTCGACCGCGTCGTCTTTTACGGCGTTGGTCGCGTTTTCCGTTCCCATATACTTTTCGTAGTTAAGTATACGGTCAAGATTGCTCTTTATTTCGTTGCGCTTCTCGTCGGCGCTTACGTTTTCTAAAACGCTTGTCTGCCTGTTATTATACATATTCACCCTCCGTATAAATTATTTATATAAACTTTAACGTGTAATCAAATTTTTTCAACTACTCTTAACTTTGCGCTTTTTGCTCGCGGATTCCGCTCGTTTTCTTCTTCCGTAGCAATTATCGGCTTTTTATTTACGCTTACGACTTCTCTTTTTTTGCCGCACACGCATATAGGAAACCGCTTGTCGCAAATACAGTCCGTTTCGAGATCCTTGATAGTTTGTTTTACTATTCTGTCTTCGAGCGAATGAAAGGTTATTACCGCAAGTCTTCCGCCGACTTTCAACCCTTTGACTATATCTTTGATACATTCGGACAAACCGTCGAGTTCTTCGTTGACTTCTATCCGTATCGCCTGAAAAGTCTTTTTTGCCGGATGCCCTTGCTGTTTGAATTTATAAGGGATCGACTTGTCGATTACGTCGACCAAGCGGCCTGTCGTGTCTATATATCCGTTTTTTCTTTCTTCGCAAATGTTTTTCGCGATGTTTGCGGCAAATCTTTCTTCTCCGTAAGTCGAGATGATATACGCGAGTTTTTCTCTTTCGTATAAGTTTACGACTTCCCACGCGCTTTTAGGATTATCTTTATCCATACGCATATCCAACCGCGTATCGCGCGCCATATACGAAAAACCGCGTTCTCTGTTATCGAGTTGATAACTGCTTACTCCGAGATCGAGCAACGCACCGTCAAACCCCTCTATTCCGCACTCCCGTTTTATTTCGGTAAAATCTTTGAAATTGCGGTGGAACAGTCTGTATCTGCCGTCATACTCCGAAAGCCTTTCTTCGGCGTTTTTTATCGCTTCCATATCCATATCGGTCGCAATAAGTTTTCCGTCGGGGCTTGTCCTTCTGAGTATTTCTTCGGAATGTCCCGCTCCGCCGAGCGTTCCGTCAAAGTATATTCCGCCGTCTTTTAAGTTAAGTGCGGTCATACACTCTTCAAGCATTACC
>CAMNIW010000026.1 GCA_946540675.1 uncultured Clostridia bacterium
CTGCCGTTCAGCCGAGACGTCGTTAGTTATTATGTCTTCGTTTATTCTCATACTTTTTCCCCGCGGAGTTTTTGCGGTCGATTTTCCGCTTCTCTCTTATTATATCACCGGATCGGAGTTTTTTCAATTATAATATCGATTTATTGCAATTTATAAAGCCCCGGCTGTTGCCGGGGCGCTTTTTATCTTCCGTTTACTATTATCGAAAGAATTATAAAGAGAACGACGAGAATAAGAAGCACTCCGAGCATCGGCAGTATCATCATTTTTACCGCCGCCCAGTAAGTGCGCCATTTTTCGCCGAAAGTCGATTTTCTTCTCGGTCTGCCGTCGTTTTTCGGGCGCGTTTTGTCGATTATGCCGCCCTTAACGCCCGACATATCGCTTATCGTCGATCCGTCGTCATAGTAGACGACTTTCTCTTTTTTCTTTTTCTTGTCTGACATCTTTACTCCTGCGAATAACAGTGGCAAGCAACGAAGTGTCCGTCGCCGTACTCTTTATACTTGGGCGCTATGTGCTTGCATATCTCCATCGCCTTGGGACATCTCGTATGGAATTTGCATCCTTTGGGCGGATTGGCGGGGGACGGTATATCGCCTTTAAGTATAATGTGGTCGGACTTTTCGTCGGGATTGGGGTTGGGTACCGCGGAGAAAAGCGCGACGGTATACGGGTGCATGGGGTTGTCGAATATCTCGTCCTTTTTGCCGAATTCGACCATAGAGCCGAGATACATTATGCCTATCTTGTCCGAAATATACTTTACGACCGAGAGATCGTGAGATATGAAAAGATAGGTAAGTCCCCTTTCCTGCTGTAACCTTTTGAGCAAATTGATTATCTGCGCCTGAATAGACACGTCGAGCGCGGACACGGGCTCGTCGCAAACGACGAGTTCGGGGTTGACGGCGAGCGCTCTCGCTATGCATATACGCTGACGCTGACCGCCCGAAAATTCGTGGGGGTAACGCTCGTAATAATAGTCGCGGAGTCCGCACTGCTCCATAAGATTAAGGACGTATTCCTTTATCTTGTCGGGCGGCACTATCTTGTGTACCTTTACGGGCTCGGCGAGAATGTCGCCTACCGTGCTTCTCGGCGGGAGCGACGAATAGGGATCCTGAAAGACTATCTGCATTTTGGTGCGGAGCGGACGCATTTCCGACGGTTTGTAGCCGGCGACGTCCTTGCCTTCGAAAAATATCTGTCCGGAAGTCGGTTGATGGAGTTTGAGTATAGTCCTGCCGAGAGTGGTCTTTCCGCAACCCGATTCTCCGACGATACCGAGAGTTTCGCCCGGTTTCACCTTGAAAGATACGTCGTCGACGGCTTTAAGCGTGCTTAAAGGTTTGCCGAGAAGAGTCTTTTTGAGAACGAAATATTTTTTTAAGTGCCTTACTTCGAGTATGGCTTCTTCGTCGGGGGGAAGGACTTTGTCTTCTTCTATCTTCTTTTCCCTTTCTTCCTGCTCTTTGAGAAATTCCGCTTCGTCGTCAAAACCGCCGAATTCGCCGCCGTCGGCAGGCGCGTTTTCCGCAACCGTCTCTTTTGCTTCTTCGGAATTATCCTGAATATTCTGTTTTATTTCCTGTTCTTTCATATCAGTCTTCCTTTGAATCGTAGAGATGGCACGCGACGAAGTGCGTCGGGCTTACCTGTACCATATGCGGATATTCGCCTGAGCATTTGCCTATGCATTTGTCGCATCTCTCTTTGAAATAACAATAATCGGGCATATTTATGGGGTTGGGTACGTTGCCCGGTATATTGAAGAGTTTTTCTTCATTGGACTTCATTGTCGGCTTTGACTTCTGAAGACCTTGCGTGTACGGGTGCATCGGGTGATGGAATATCTCCGAAGCCGTACCCTGCTCTATTATCCTGCCCGCGTACATTACGACGACGTAATCCGCCATTTCCGCAATGACGCCGAGATCGTGAGTTATAAGGAGTATAGAGCCGTTTATTCTCGTTTTCAGTTCGTTGAAAAGTTCGAGTATCTGAGCCTGAATAGTAACGTCGAGCGCGGTCGTCGGTTCGTCCGCGATTATAAGACGCGGCTCGCCGGCAAGCGCCATCGCTATCATAACCCTTTGGCGCATTCCGCCCGAAAGTTCGTGCGGGTAAGCGGCGTAAACCCTTTCCGGCATAGCGATGCCGACCATATCGAGCATCTTTATCGATCTCTCTTTCGCAAGCGATCTTGTCGCGCCCGGTATGTGAAGAAGGGTAACTTCGTCGAGTTGGTTGCCTATCGTAAACACGGGATTGAGCGACGTCATCGGCTCCTGAAAGACCATAGCCATCTGCCTGCCGCGGATCTTGTACATATCCTTTATCGGCATTTTGGCTATATCGAAGACCTTTTCTTCCTTCTCGTATACGCCGATACCCGAAGAGTCTTTGAGTTGTTTGGGTTTGGTTATCGGCTTTCCGTCTTTGTCGAGTTTTTGCGTTCCGTCTTTATTGAGAACGGGCTCTTGTATGACGTTGCCGTTTTCGTCCTTTTCGTATACGGGTATGAAATTGCCCTTTTCGTCGCGCTTGAAGTCGTTTGCCTTAAAGCGTATCGATCCTTCGACTATTTGTCCCGTAGGTCCCTGCAAAAGGCGCATTACCGACATCGAAGTCACGGATTTTCCGCAACCCGATTCGCCTACGACGCCGACAGTCGAATTGAGCGGTATGGAAAACGTAACGCCGTTGACCGCCTTTACCACGCCCTGATCGGTGAAAAAGAAAGAGTGGAGATTCTCTATTTCGAGAATATTGCCGTCGTCTTTCATCTCGGTAAGGTATTCGCTTTCGGGAACTCTGCGCCTTTTTGCCTTTTCAAAGCGGCGCATTTCCTTGGCGTTTGCCTTGGCTATCTCCCTTACTTCCTTACCCGTCAGATAGTGCTTTCCCGAACCGCTCTTTGCGGGGGAAGTTTCTTCGGCCTTTTCTCTGTCAATCTCTTCGCGATTTTTCAATTCTTTGTTGTCGTCCATCGTTATCTCCTTTGTTTAGGATCGAGCGCGTCGCGAAGTCCGTCGCCGATAAAGTTGAATCCCAGAACGGCTATGATTATGCATATGCCTGACGGTCCCCAAACGTTGAAGTGGTTTTGCAAAATGTCGCTTCTTCTCGAAATGACTTCTACCATTGTACCCCAGGACGCGTAAGGTATCCTGACGCCGAGATTCAAGTATGAAAGAGTCGATTCGTAAAGTATCATACTGCCGAGCGACAACGTCATAGAGACGAGTATCTGCGGCAAAATGTTGGGTATCAGATGTTTGAATATCTTGCGCGGAGTGGAATAGCCCATCGCTTCCGCCGCGACCATATATTCCTGCTCGCGCAGGAAAAGTATCTGTCCGCGGACAAGCCTTGCCATTCCCGGCCAGGAGAACAGCGACAGTATGCCCATAAGCAGGTATATGTAATATTGCGTAGGTACGTGGTTGGCGTCGAGCACCGTTCCGATTATAAGCATAAGCGGAAGGGTGGGAAGGCACATAAGCACGTCGCATATACGCATTATCACGTTGTCTACGACTCCGCCGTAATAACCCGAAATGCCGCCCATTATTATGCCGAGCGCCGAAGTCAGAAATACCGCGAGAAAACTGATCGTAAGCGACAGTCTGCCGCCGTACATAAGACGGGTGAATATATCCATACCCTGCTCGTCCGTGCCGAGTATGTGATCTCCCGACGGCTTGGCAAGCATATTTATACCGTTGTCGGTAACTATTATTTGTACGTAACCGTCGGTCATCTCTATCGCCGAATAGTCCGTCGCGCCCGTGTAGTCGGTCTCGGTTTCGCCCCAACGACGGTACACGACGGGACCGAGCCAACTGAACGCAAAGAGCGCTATCAGCATTATAAGTCCCGCAATGGAGAGTTTGGAACGGAAAAACCTGCGCAATACCATGCGCGTGGGCGACATAAGTTTTAAGTTTTTGTCGAGCGGTTTTTCGGTATCCGCGACGGTTTCGGCGGCTTCCGACACGTTGCCCATCGCGGGCTCGGTCTTTTCTTCCGCTATCTCGTCTTCGTTTACGGGAGACATTTTTTCAAGTTCTTTTTCGTCCATAATATCCCCCTGTTTACGCGAGTTTTACGCGCGGATCGACTACCGCGTACATAAGGTCGGCAAGAAGAACTCCCATTACCGACAAAAACGCCAAAAACATATTATACGTCATAATTACGGGTATATCCGCCTGAGTCATCGCGTTGAGCGCGTAACTTCCGATACCCGTAAGGTCGAAGACCGTTTCGGTTATCATTGCACCCGAAAACAGGCTGGGGATAAGTCCCGCAAGTCCCGTTACGAGCGGTATCATCGTGTTTCTGAACGCGTGCTTATAGATAACTACGCTCTCTTTAAGTCCCTTTGCCCGAGCCGTCCTTATGTAGTCGGAATTGAGAACTTCGAGCATATTGGTTCTCGTCATTCTCATCCTTGCGCCTATACTGAGTATAACTACCGTAAGGATAGGCAGGAACATATGCCTTAAATAGTCGCCGATCGCTTCGCCGGCGGACGCGTAGGTTATCCCCGCTTCCTTCATTCCCGATACGGGGAACCATCCGAGCTTGTTGGCGAATATGTCTTTGAGCATCTGTCCGAAGAAGAAAGACGGCAAAGATATACCGATAAGCACGAGCACGGTCACCACGTAATCGCGAAGGGAATATTGGTGAGTGGCCGCCGTTATTCCGAGCGGTATCGCGATGAGAAACTCGAAAACGGTCGCTATCGCGGCAACGAAAAACGACGTGCCCATCTTGTCGGGATCGAAGATCTCTTTCAAGACGTCGCGCTGATTTATGAAACTCTTACCGAAGTCGAGACGGAAAACGTTTCCGAGCCACGTAAAGTAGCCCTGAAGTATCGATCCGTCAAGACCGTAAGTCTTATACATTTGTTGAATAAACTCGTCGCTTACGTCCTGTCCCGACGCTTTGAGCTGGACTATCCTTTGCTCAATGAAGTCGGTGGGCATACAGCGAAGAAGCACGTAGAGAATAAGCGATACGCCGAGAAGTATAAGCAGCGATATTATTATTCTCTTCACTATGTACTTGAACATTATAACTCCGTGTTGTAAAAAGTCTTTTTGCCGCCGCCCTTTCGGGCGGCAGCGTTTGCGTTACGGTTATATCAGATGAGTTCGAGTTCCCAGACTCTTTCGAGCGGCGAACTGTAAGAGTTGATAAGACCGCCTTCGCCCTTGACGGTAAGTCCCTTTATGGTCTTGCTGTTGTAGGCGTAGAGAGTCTGACGTTGATATACGGGAAGTTCGACGGCAAGGTCAAGAACGAGTTTCATAGCCTGTTCGTACAAAGGCTTTCTTTCGTTTTCGTCCATCATCGAACGCGCGTTGTCGATTATGTCGCTGAGTTCGCTTATTATCGCGAATTCTTCGGAATACCGGGCTTTGTCTGCTTTAATTTCACGGTAACCCCAGGAATATACCGAAGTCGCCGAAGAGTTCTTGTGATATACCTGATACATATCGGGATCTACCGTAGAACCCCAAGCCGCCGCCCATACTTCGAGCGAACCGGTGGAAAGTTTGGTAAGCGCCTGAGAGTCGGCTTTGACTTCTATATCGAAGCCCTTTTTGTTGAGCGTTTCCGCAGCCTTCTTGAAGACGCTGTAAGTCGGGTGTTCGGTTATCGACGCGCCCGCTATCGTAAACCTTATCTTCTTGTTTACGTCAGGATCGTCGCCTACTTCGGCAAGCTCTCTGTCGATTATGGTGTCGGCGTTCTTGTCGCTGGTGTACTGAGTGTAGTCGTGGCCGTTGGCTTTACCCGAAGTCTTCTGATCGTTCCAGGGATACGCCCAACTTTGAGTGGACATAGGCCAGTTGTTGGGAACGCAGGTACCCGCGAAGTAGTATTCGGAAGCGAGAGCCGTATCCATAGCCGCCATTATCGCCCTACGGATATGAATATTGGGGACTTTGCCCGCGTTGATACCGATATAGCCGTAGCCGAGTTGCCAGCCGTGAAGTTGCTCTATACCCTTGCTCGCGAGAGAGTTGAGCCTGTCCGCGTTGGATTTGGTGAACTGCGGAGTGATGTAGTCTACCGCTCCGCTCTGAAGGGCGTCTATCGCGTTGGTCGAAGATACGACCTGCATACGGAGTTTGGGAGCCTTTACGGGGAACATAAAGTTCTCGTTGGCTTTGTAGTAAACTATGTTGCTCGAGTTGAACGCCGCGCCCGTCGGGTTGTCGCTGTTGTTTGCGTCGGTAGCCTTGTACGGACCCGCGCCTACGGGGATCTCGACGTGCTGTTGAGACTGGATAACCTTGCTCTGGAAGTCCGCGCTCGCGAATTCCACGCCGAACTTATCGTTGGCTATATCTATTTCCCTGCCGTTCGGGTGGGTGGCGTCCGCCGTGTAGTAGTGAGCGGGAGCGACCGTGAATCCGAAGTTGTAAATAGCCTTGGGGTCGGTGCCGTCTACCGTGATACGGAGAACGTCGTATTCGTCAGCGTTTACGGGTCTGCCCTTTTCGTCGTGCTTATGAGCGACTTTATAAGTAGTTCCCTTTACGGTAACTTCGGTTTCTTCGGTGGTATGACCGAGAGAAACTATACCTTCTATGTTCTTTATCGCGTCGCCCGAAGACTTTTCCTTAAGTATGATGGATCTCGCTTCCGCCGCGTACTGCGTCAAAAGAGTGCCCGCGGTACCCCAGTAAGAGAGAATATCGTGAAGGTTGTATCTTATCGTGTCGCCGTATACTTTTGCGATGGCTTTATCCTTGTCGGGATAAGTGGTAGCCGCCGACTCGTTGTCGAAACTCAAAATCTTGGTCTTGTCGTCGCGGCTCGTGCCGGGAATTTTGGCGTAGACGGGTTTTATCACGCCTTCGTAAAGAAGGAATCTGAACGCTTCGCTCTTTAATTTGTCGGCGTGTTCTTTATACGGCTCGGTGGTGGTATCGAAAGATTCCTGCGCGGCAAGCCAGTCGCCGTCGAGTTCCTTTCTGAACGTGTCCAAAGTCAACTGATAGTCGCCGAGAAGAATATTTCTGAAATAATCTTCGCCCTTTTCGGCTATTTCCTGAGAAGTCGCGACCGCCTGTTTATATCCGTCGGATACGTCCCACTCTTTTATCGCCGCTTTCATCTGCGTTTCGTTAAAAGAATAAGAGTTTTCCGTACCTTCCCTTACACCTTTTTCGGTATAGAGAGTGTAAAGTTCGAGCCTTCTTTCTCTCGCCCACGCCAACGATTCTTTGGAAATATCTTCTTCCGCGTTTTCGTCGTTATAGGTCTGAGTCCTGTAATTGGTAAGACCTTTTATCTTGATGGAATACATCGTCGAAGATCCGGTGTAGACGGGATCGAGATACTCATACATATTGAAGAGTACGTCGTTCATCGTGAGCGGCTCTCCGTCAGAGAATTTAAGTCCGTTTTTGATGACGAACGTATAAACGGTTTCCTTCTTGTCTCCGCCTAAGTCGTTTATCTTATAATCGAACGCCTTAGAAACGGTGGGAAGGTCGTCTCCCGTCTGCGGTTTGCCGTTGTCGTCGGTGGCAAGCATACCTATCTGCGTCATACCGACTACGTCCATATCCGTTCCCGAAGTGGCGTAGAACGGATTGAAAAGTCCGCTGAGCGCTTCGGTCATAATGACTATACTGTCTTTTTTCGTCCCTTTTCCGCAACCCGTAAGGGCGGACGCCGAAGAAAGTCCCATAGTAAGGGCAAGAGCAAGTCCCACTATTCTCGATTTTCTCATTTTATTGTTTTACCTCCGTTTATATTCTGCGGTGTTGTCCGCGTTATTTATAATGTTATAGCGTATTCGGGCTCGTCTTTATCTTTAATGATCCTGAACGTCATCGTGAGATTTCCGTCCCCGTCTGCCGAAACGCTTTCCGGATCTATGTAGTATTGATATTTTTTACCGAGTTCCACGCCGAACACAACGACTTTTATTTCGCCTTCGGTTATACCGGTAAGATCGCCGTTTGCGACAAGATTTACGCTGTAATCGCTTAAACTCAGTTCGCCGAGCCGCATCGTCCCCGATACGCTCACCCCGGATATGTCGGGTTTAAGGGTTTTTTCGGTTCCGTTTTCGGTTACTTTCTTCTCTTCTATAGCGCCTGCGAAAAGTCCGAATTCCGCATCTCTTATCCTTCTTCCGCCGTTGGAGAAAGATACGGTGAGATTTTCAAAGTTTATGTCCTTTATCGTCGCTTCCGAGCCTATCTCGCCGAACAATCCGCCTATGCGCGAAGTCTGCGAAATGAAGTTTGCCGTGACGTTGGAGAACTTCTTTACTCCGCCCATACCCGTTATCTTGCCTTTGAAAGTCTGAACGGTGTAATTTCTCGGCCACTCCACGCCCGTGAAGTCGAGATCTTCGTATATCTCGAAAATTCCTTCGACGTTGAACGATTTGGCGAACTGCGCCGCCGTCTCTATACGGTATATCTCGCCGTCCGTAAGCGTCACGTAGATATTTTGCACGCGGTTTATCGGGGTCGCGGTTTCGAGATCGATACCGCCCTGATGAGAGAATACGTCGGTTATCTCCTGCGTCATCGCTTCGTCCGAATAAGCCTTATTAAAGGTCTTCCCCTTGACTTTCGGGAAAACGTAGTCGTCTGTCGAACCGTCGTACTTGTGATTGTAATTCATTGCGCCGTCGTCGTAGCGCGGTATCCATATATTTTTATAAGAAGGATTGCCGTTTTCGGTGTCGCCTGCGAGTTTGTAGTCGAAAGTCGTGGTGCCTATGCTCTCCCACTCGCCGTCTTTGTTTTTTACGAGATAGTTGAATTCGTAATAAGGCACCCAACCGGCGTAGAGAGTCATATTGAACTCTTTGGAACCGGGAACGATCTCGATGACGTCGTTTTCAAAGTCCCATCTGTCCGAATAGAGATATCCGGGAGTCGCTTCCGTCCTTTCTTCTTCGCCTTCCTTCTTGGGATAATAGTATTTGCCGTTTATCTCTTCGAGAGCGACGCCGTTTTCGTCGGTAACAGTTTCTATTCCGCCGATATCGGTCTTCATAAGCGTTCTCGTCTTGTACCAGCCGGCAAAGAAATGGTCGTTGGTCGGCATAGAGAGAGCGACGCTCGTGAGCGAGCCTTTTATCCTGCTCTTATCCGTCGGCTCGACGAGTTTTATCCGCACTTTACCGTCGGAATCGGCGGTCATACTCTTTGAGCGGAAGGCGTCCATCAAGGTAACGCCCTTCCTGCCCATAAAGTTTCCGCCGTTTCCGTCGTAAGTGACGAATACGTCATAGCCGTTTTTTCTGTAATCGTCGACGAGCGTTTTACTGCAAGCCGCTATAAAAACGCCTGCGATAACCGTCATCGCGAATATACATATTGCTTTTAACGTTTTCTTCATAAAGTCTTCTCCGCGTCGGGTTTCCCCGAGTCCGTTAAGTTCCTGCGATTATTCTTCGGTTTTTCCGGTCGATCCGGACTGTTCCGCGCTTTCGGCTTCGGGAGCGTCTTTCGCGCTCTCTTCCGCCGCACCGTTTTCTTCGGCGGTTTCTTCCGCGCTTTCTTCGGAGTCCGCCGCGCTCTCTTCATCGGTCGCGGTGGTTTCGTTTTTCGCGGACTTTTTAGCCGAGAATATGATATAGGCGATAAATCCGCCCGCCACGAGAGCCGCTACCGCAAATCCGAAGAGATTGCCTTTAAGGAATGCGCCGAACTTGGATCTTTCCTTTTCGGGAACGACGGGATCCGTGGGATCTTCGGGATTTTCTCTCTGTTTAAGGTATTCTATCGTCGATTCGGCGTTGGAAAGCACCGTGTAGTTGGTAACGAGAGATCTTTGTTCGTAAGAAGTTATCTTGTCGTACGCTTCTCTTATCGCTTTGACGCGCGCTTCGTCCTGCAAGGTTATCTCGCTCGGAAGAGAATTTATAAGGGCGATGACTTCGAGAGTCTGATCGGTCGCCGCCAAACTTCCCTGAATTACCGTTCCGAAGTACTGCGAGAATATGAACGAATCGTAGTTTTGTCCGTTGGACGGTCTTACCATTACGAGAGTTTTGTCCGTATGACCGATGCGGTCTACGAAGTTGGCACCGTAGTAGACGTTGGTCGTCCTGCCGTATACGTTCCACATAGTGAACTTGGAAATTCCGAGCCCCTTGAATCCGTAGAAGTAGCCGGGAACGGGAAGACTGGTCGGAAGCGACGCGTAACTCTCGTCGAATTCTTCTTCGAGAACAGGCGCGGCGTAACTCTTGAACGTGACCGTTTTGAGATTAGCGCAAGCGTAGAAAGCCTTGTCGCCTATCGCCTTTACGGTGTGCGCTATCGTCGCGTTTACGACGGGCGACCCCGCGAAAGCCATAGCGGATATTCTCACGGTGCCGTCTTCCACAACGTAGTCGGAGTCTTCTTTC
Organism: uncultured Clostridia bacterium; assembly: GCA_946540675.1. Taxonomy (GTDB): domain Bacteria; phylum Bacillota; class Clostridia; order Christensenellales; family Borkfalkiaceae; genus UBA10281. The sequence goes on from CAMNIW010000026.1 coordinate 10,415, forward strand.
ATCATCGGGTAAGATACGAGTTCGTAACCTTTTCTTACCGCCTGATACAATACTCCGTCTATTACTTTGACCGTATCCGAAACGTCGTAGGTCTCGTTGAGTTTTTGTCCTATGACGTTGCCGTTGAATTCTATATCTTCGTTCCTGCCGAAACTCTTTATCGAGCAACCGAAGAACGGGTTGTTTCCGAGAGCGACGAGTTTTTCGCCGAACGAAACGCTTGTTATATCAGACAATCCGAAAGCGAAATCCCCGATATATTCGCACTCTTTAAGATCCGCCGAAGCGAGCGACGTGAAGGCAAACGCCCTTTCGCCTATCTGACTGACTTTTTCGAGTCCGTCCGCGGTCGCGAGTTTTTCGCACCCGTAGAACGCATAGGGATATACGATCGCGCCTTCGCCGAATTTTACCTTTTCAACGTCTGTGAGAGCGAACGCGTAAGAGCCGGTCTCAACGACTTTTTCAAGGTCTATTTCGGTTATCGCGGTGTTCATAAACGCCGCCGCTCCTACTCTTGCCACCGATTCGGGAAGAGTTACGGCGGTAAGTTTTACACAGCCCGTAAAGGCGTAATCGGATATTTCGGCGAGTTCGTCCGAAAGAGTCAACGCCGTGAGTCCGTCGTTGTCCGCAAAGGCATAAGAACCTATCTCCTTTGCCGAAGAGAGATCCGCCGTCGCAAACTTGGGCGCAAAACTCGTGTATATCTTGTCGCCTTCGACCGTTTCGCCGTCTTTTGAAACGACTTCCACCGCCGTAGTCCTTTCGGTACTGT